>CASFBR010000093.1 GCA_949292795.1 uncultured Eubacteriales bacterium | reverse complement strand
ACCTTTGTCCGCTCTCCGTGAATCGATTTAATCAGCATCCCATGTGCGATCATCGGCGATACGACCGGAGCCATATACGGCGTAAGGTCGGGATAATATTTTTCAATGAGATCATTGACGCTCGGACAGCAGGTCGTGATAATATTTTCCATTGTGCCCCCGCGGATCAGGCGGCTGTACGCGGCGGTGACATAGGCAGCGCCCTCCGCCGTCTCCCGCACCTCGGCAAATCCGAGACGTTTAAGGGCATCCACCACCTGCCCGGGCTTCTTAAATGGCAAAATGCCAAGATACGATGGCGCGATGGATACGACGACCTTCTCCCCCCGGCGCAAAAATTCCTTTACCGTATCCAGGTCACTGGCAAAGGTTTTTGCATTCTGCGGACAGACTTCCAGGCAATGTCCGCACAATACACAGTAATCATTCATAATCTGCGCCTGAGCGTTCGTCACCCGGATCGCCTTTACAGAGCAGGAACGGACACACTTATAGCAATGCTTGCAGCTTGCTGTCTTAAAATCAATGACTTTCATTGAATGTAAACCTCCCTTGCACGAAACGCCGGCTTTTGCAAAGGCTCCGGCGCCTGTCAAAAATTGTAGCTATTCAGCCATGCAGCACACAGTCCCGCAGCCAGCGCTGCTTTTGCCATAAAACTCTTGTTTTATTATAATCGAGCCGCGGCATTTTTTCAAGAAAGAATCCCGCACAGGATTCTTTGCCTGCGCCGGGCCGCATAAGCGGCAGCTTCCGCTCCGCCCCGGTGCAAAATACTGTCAGCTGCTGCAAATACTGTCAGCAGCTGCAAATACTATCAGGCTGCTGCAAATACTGTCAGACAGCTGCAAATACTATCAGGCTGCTGCAAATACTGTCAGCAGCTGCAAATACTGTCAGACAGCTACAAAGGTGCGAAGCACGCTGCTGCTGACCTTCATATACGGCGCTGCCGCACGGTGTGTGCGCATCCTGAGCGAAGCTTTTTTATTACATAGGGACACTGTTTCCTATGCAATAAAAAAAGCCCTGTACGCGTAACAGAGCTTTTATTTTAACACGGCAATTTTCGCCGGTCAGTCCTCTTTATTTTCATGTCCGCCGGTAATGGAATATTCCACCCACTCCGCGATGTTGACCGCATGATCGCCAATGCGTTCAAAATATTTAGCTGCCATTAAAAGATCAAGGGAGCTTTCCGCTTCCACCTGGTTGTTGCGGATCATGTCAATAATATCGCACTTGATCTTTTCAAACAGGCTGTCCACCCGGTCGTCAGATTTCATGACCTGTAACGCAAGATCGTAATCATCATTGACAAAGGATGTCACGCTGTCTGTTACCATCTTGACCGTCGCCTGGGCCATATCCCAAAGATGTCCCTGGCTTTCTCCCTGCTTTTCCTTGCCGGAAATAAACCGTGCCAGGTCTGCAATGTCCGAAGCCTGATCGCCGATACGCTCCATATCTGTAATCATTTTTAAGGCAGCGCCAATCCGGCGCAGGTCCGATGCAATAGGCTGCTGGCGCAGGATCAGATGCATACAGAGCTGCTCGATCTCCCGTTCCTTCTTATCAATTTCTTTTTCCTTTTTATCGATTGCTTCCTTGGGCGCATTTTCATCCTGTAATACACGGGCAGCCATAAAAATGGCTTCCTGGCACATATTGCCCATTTCCACCAGAAGATTGTGAAGATTTTCCAGCTCCTCGTCATAATGTCTACGCATTTAACCGAACCTCCCTGTAATATAGTCCTCTGTTCTCGGGTCCTCAGGCATAGAGAACATTTTTTCTGTATTACCGTACTCAACCATCTGTCCAAGCAGGAAGAATGCGGTCTTGTCCGCAATACGGGCCGCCTGCTGCATGTTGTGAGTAACGATGATAATAGTATAATCCTTTTTCAGCTCCATGGCAAGGTCTTCGATCTTCGATGTGGAGATCGGGTCCAGCGCGCTGGTCGGCTCGTCCATAAGCAGAACCTCCGGTTCCACTGCCAGAGCTCTTGCAATACATAAGCGCTGCTGCTGACCGCCGGAAATGCCCAGCGCACTCTTTTTAAGGCGGTCCTTTACCTCATCCCAGATCGCAGCCTGACGTAAAGACTTTTCCACTATAACGTCCAGCTTTGCCTTACTGCGGATGCCATGGGTTCTCGGGCCATAGGCAATATTATCATAGATACTCATTGGAAATGGGTTCGGTTTTTGAAACACCATCCCGACTCTTTTTCTGAGACGGTTTACATCCATTTTTTTATCATAAATATCCTCTCCGTCCAGACAGATCTTTCCGTCGATCTTACATCCGGGCACAAGGTCATTCATCCGGTTTAAAGACTTCAGCAGTGTCGATTTGCCGCAGCCGCTGGGGCCGATAAAAGCCGTAATTTCTTTTTCGCCCATATTCAGATTAACATTTTTAAGGGCATGAAAATCTCCGTAATGAAGATTCATATTTTCAACGGTAATCTTATCCATAATCATTGTCCTTTCGTAAGCTTCTTTGCCACAAGCCCGGACAAAGCATTAATGCCAAGTACGAGCACCATAAGAATAACAGCGGTTGCGTACGCTTTATCCATATGAAGTCCCTCGTTGGAGAGTACATACATATGAAGCGCCAGAGTACGTCCGGAATCCATGAAGCCTGCATAATCGGCAACCGTTCCGGCAGTAAACATCAGAGCCGCTGTTTCACCGACAACGCGCCCGATACCAAGGATAACGCCGGACAAAATTCCCGGAACGGCACTGGGAAGAACGATTCTGAAGATCGTTCTGAGCTTTCCGGCTCCAACACCGAAGCTGCCCTCCCGGTAAGAATCCGGAACAGCCATCAAAGCCTCCTCTGAGGTACGCATGATCAATGGAAGGATCATGATCGCCATTGTAAAGGCGCCGGAGAGCATTGAATATCCCCAGTGGAGCGTTGATGAGAAAAACAGCATACCAAACAAACCGTAAACAATGGAAGGGATACCGGAAAGGGTTTCTGCTGTCATACGGATGACCGTAATAAACTTATTGGTACTGGAGGCATATTCTACCAGAAAGATTGCCGCAAAAATCCCCAGGGGCGCTGCAATAATCAGTGAAAGCACAACCATAAAAATCGTATTGACAAACGCCGGTACCAAAGAACCATTATCACTTGTATATTGAGGGGCAAACAGATCCGCAGAAAAGTTTCCTACGCCCTGAATCAGAATAAATGCCACTAAAAATACAAGTACGATCATAGAAATCACCGCTGCCACCCATGTAATACCTGTCAGAAACTTTGAAAAACGGCTTTTCTTATAATTCACTGTAATCGTATTCGCTGGCATATCCGGTTGTGTACTCTTATTATTAGTCGCCATGCTGAATTGCTCCCTTCTTTAATGCAGCCACAATAAGGTTAATGATCAGAATAAACACAAAGAGCACAACACCGGTAGCAATAAGCGCTTCACGGTGAAGGCCGGAGGCATACCCCATCTCAAGTACGATATTGGCTGTCATTGTTCGCACGCCGGCCAACAGGCCTTCCGGCATAACCGCCTGGTTACCGGCTACCATGATTACGGCCATTGTTTCACCGATTACACGGCCGATACCAAGAACAACGCCGGTCACGATACCGGACTTTGCTGCCGGGATCATTGTAAAGAAAACACTCTGAGCATGAGTCGCTCCAAGCGCCAGCGCGCCTTCATAATAGCTTTTAGGTACGCTCTGCAGAGATGCTTCCGTTACGCCGATAATCGTCGGCAGAACCATAATCGCCAGAAGGATGGATGCCGTCAGCATTGTGGCGCCGCTTCGTATATGGAAAACCGACTTGATCATGGGTACCATCAGCACAAGGCCAAAGAAGCCATAAACAACCGACGGAATACCCGCCATCAGGTTGATACCGGATTTACAGAATCTATATAGTCTCTTCGGGCAAAAATACGCAAGAAAAATGGCAGTAAGAAGCGCTATGGGAACACCGATCACAATCGCTCCTGCCGTAACATAAATACTTCCGAGAATCATTGGAAGTATTCCGTAAATATCATTTGAAGGCCGCCATTCTGTACCAAGAAGGAACTTAAAGATTCCGATCTCTCCCATTGCCGGAATACCATTTGCAAACAGGAACACGCAAATAAGAATAACAGCAAATACCGATGCACAGGCTGCAATAAAGAAAATGACCTTCATCACGATTTCTCTGATATAGTTTGCTTTCATAAACGTTCTCCTTAAACATGGTCACTAACGTCTCTTATCATAATTTCAGGCTGAAGTATCGCTCCAGCCTGAAATGTTCACAAACATCCGTCCTATTTTTCAAATATATCTTACTGAATTTCAGACCAATCTGCAATAGTACCTGTGTAAATACCCTGGATCTGCTCGCTTGTCAGATTAGAAATCGGGTTCTCATTATTTACGATTACAGCGATACCATCGGTAGCAATAACGGTCGGTGTAAGACCAAGAGCGATTTCATCATCACTCAGAGCTCTGGAAGCCATACCAATATCATACAGACCATCGCTTGTGGAGGTCACGCCTGTTGTGGAATCAGACTGCTGAACTTCAATATTTGCATTGGGATTTACTGCCGCATAAGCTTCTACTAATTTTTCCATAACCGGTGTTACAGAAGAAGAACCGCCAACCGTTATATCGCCAGAAGGCTGAGTACCGGAGAATGCCTCAACTCCGTCAACAGGGATATAGCCTTCTTCAGCTACAACAGCCTGACCTTCTGTACTCATAATAAAGTTTACAAAGTCCTGACCTACTTCGCTGATGTCAGCAGTTGTAATAATATTGAACGGACGGCTCACAGCATACTCACCGTTCTTTACATTGTCTGCCGTAGGCTCCACGCCGTCAACGCTTACAGCCTTTACGGTCTCGTTTAAGGAACCAAGGGAAACATAGCCGATTGCGGATACATCGCCGGATACGGTTGTCATAACAGCAGCGGTGCTGTTGCTGATCTGTGCCTCAGGCAGTGTCATATCCACTTTTTCGCCGCTCTCATCTTCCTGCTCAATTCCCATAAGCTCAATGAACGCGCTTCTTGTACCGGAGCCATCCTCACGGGAAACAACATTGATGAAGCCTTCCATACCGGAAGCAGCGCCTTCATCAGAAGCTTCGCTCTCAGCGCCCTCAGATGCAGCGGCCTCTGTTCCAGCTTCAGATGCGGCAGCCTCTGTTCCTGCAGCTTCTGTTTCTGCCGGAGCGCTTGTAGACTCTGTGCTGTTGCCGCCACATGCTGCCAAACCAAATACTAAAGCGCCTGTCATTGCAAGACCCATAAATTTTTTCATCTTTAACATTGTTTAAATTCCTCTTTTCTTTCAGATTCTTCTTGTTCTTCTTTCCTAAAATGTACTCCTTAAGCCGAATCAGTTTTTCATTTGCTTTATGTATCGCTCTCATCGAGTACAAACACAGTATAAAAGGGTCTTGTAAAATTTAAATGCAGAGTTTTATAAAGTTTATGTAAAATCCTCGTTAATAATTTTCCCTTTTCTTTAAAAACTATACTATTTCCTTTATTAGTGCTATAATAAAACACTGGTGTACAATTTTTTATTTTCAGCATACTGTCTTTTTATGCGCAAATCCAGTCACCACAACTATATTATTTCAGGAGATGTTTTTAATGACAAAAGAATCCTCTCAGTCCGGCGCTTCGGGAGCCGGAAGAGCTTCCCGCTCCGGCGCAACACTGCTCACGGACGGCCCCATCGCAAAAAAAATCATCGCCTTTGCCATCCCCCTGTTCATCGGAAATCTGTTCCAGCAGCTTTACAATACGGCAGATTCTCTGATTGTCGGAAATTTTCTTGGCAGCGATGCTCTGGCAGCCGTCAGCTCCTCCGGCAGTCTGATCCTTCTTTTGGTCGGCTTTTTTAACGGCATTGCCGTAGGTGCCGGCGTCGTGATCGCCCGTTACTACGGCGCCAGAGACAAAGAAAATCTTTCCAGGGCAATCCACACCGATCTGGCCTTTGGCCTTGCAGCAGGTATACTGCTGACAATCATCGGCCTTGTGTTGGCGCCTAAAATACTTATATGGATGGGAACCCCTGCGGATGTTTTAAAAAACTCGGTCATATATTTTAGAATTTACTTCTGCGGTTCCATTGCCTTTGTCATGTACAATATTTTTGTAGGAATTATGCAGTCGGTCGGTGACAGCCGTCATCCGCTGATCTACCTGATTATTTCTTCTATTATAAATGTTGTCCTGGACCTTTTATTTGTCGGTGTATTTCACTGGGGCGTTGGGAGCGCGGCACTTGCCACGATCATCTCCCAGTTTGTCAGCGCTTTTCTCTGTCTGATACGGCTTATGCGCATCCAGGAGGATTATCAGGTATCTCTGCGAAAAATCCGTTTTCACGGGCGTCATCTGAAAATGATTATCGCCTACGGCCTGCCTTCGGGTATGCAAAATTCCATCATTGCCTTTGCCAATGTCATTGTCCAGTCCAATATCAACAGCTTCGGTAAAATGGCGGTTGCCGGCTGCGGCGCCTACTCTAAAATCGAAGGCTTCGGCTTTCTGCCAATCACCTGCTTTGCGCTTGCCTTAACGACCTTTATCGGCCAGAATCTCGGCGCCCAGAAATATGACCGTGTTAAACGCGGCGCCCGTTTTGGCATTATCTGCTCGGTCATCCTGGCAGAGCTTGTAGGGCTTTGCATTTATTTTCTTGCGCCGGTCTTTATCCGCGCCTTTAACTCTGATCCGGAGGTCATCGCCTACGGCGCCGCCCAGGCGCATACGGTCACACTGTTTTACTGCCTGCTCTCCTTCTCACACTGCATCGCCGGTATCCTGCGCGGCGCAGGCAAGGCTATTGTGCCGATGCTCGTGATGATGGTTTGCTGGTGTCTGATCCGTATCACCTATATCACTGTTGTCATCCGCCTGATCCCGGATATACATATTGTATTCTGGGCTTACCCTCTGACATGGTTTTTAAGCTTTATCGTTTTTTCCATTTATTTTTTCAAGGTCGACTGGATGCATGGATTTAAAAAATAATTGAAGCGCTCATACCGCACGCAGCGCACGATAACAACGCAGCCGTACGATATATGAAATCAGGGCGGGGATGGCTTATGCAAGCCATCCCCGCCCTGATTTATTTTTTTGATTTTAAAACGCCCGCGAGCGCAGCCGCCAGGACTGCAATCACTACTTCAAGCAGAAGCATTGGCACCGATACAGCGCTTTTAAGCGGATAAACCTTTAAATACCAGGTTGTCCCCGGAAGTTCGATTGCGCAATCGCCTCTTCCATAGGCCACCGGGCCGCTCATAGACAATACGATATTTCCAAGCGAAGTTTCCCTGGTCAGCTCGTAACCATATCCGTTCCAGAGCAGCACGTTAAAATCCGCCATAAAACCGGCCCGTTCCATATCCAGTACCGCAATTAAAGCTTCATTTTCCTCACTCAGAGGCAGGCAGGCTGCAAACAGGCCGCTGCCTGCCGCAAAATCTCCGCCTCCACAAAGCATTGGTATCCGCTCACTCCAAAACGTTTCCTTATCCGCGGCCATCGCCGGATCAGCAAATAAAGCTGAAACCAGCGCCTGCGCTGAGACGGAATCCAATGTGATCCACCGGCTTCCATCCACAGAGTTTTGATGCGTATCTGTAATATAATTGTAAATCAGCGCATTTTCCCGCCCGGCTTCCAGATTCCAGCAGGCAGCCGTCCCCGATTCACCGCCTGTATAGATTATTCCCACAACAGCACCAGCGCTGTTTTCCTGATCTTTGAGTACACCAGTACCGTCAAATAGCCATCCAGCATTTCCACCCAAAGCCGCCGGGTCCTGTCCATCCTGCTTAAGCGCCTGTCCGCGTCCTTCCAGCCAGTCAAATATATTCTGGACATTTTCCTGAATCTGAGCTGTCACCTGCTGCTTAAAGCCATCAATATCCCGGCGTTCGGGCATATAAAAGCAAATAATCTCCACCGCAGCAAAAAATGCAAGAACAATCATAAAGGTTACGATGAAAATTTTAACATTAAAATTTCGACGCATGCGCAGGCCCCCCTGTTCAATCATTATACCTCTTCCATGACCTTAAGTGTCCGGTTCACCGCCTCCTCCAAAGTCAGGTGTTCATATTTATGTACGCTTGTATGAAGCTTTGGCACAAGCCCTTCAAGCCATTTCGGTTCAATACCGGAAAAGCCCTGAAGCATCCCAAGTACAGACCCGACAGTAGCCCCATTGCAATCCGTATCAAAGCCGCTCTCCACAGCTCTTGAAATTCCCGATGAAAAATCCATCGCATACCATAAAATGCATGCCGTAACAATCATTGCATTCGGGTTGACATAACACCAGTCAAACCTATTTGTCTCATCATAAAGACCATGGATCAGTTCAAGCGCACTCTCAAACGGTGCATCCGCTTTATACAGTGAAATAACCCGGGCAATATCCTGTGCCAGCCGGGATTTTGGAGGAATCTGCATCAACGCATTCTCGCAGAGCCAGCTTCCGGCCATATTTTCATCTTTCCAGTCACTTGCCGGAACCCAGGCTCCTGCCAGGCTCAGCAGCGCGGCTACATACATTTCCCCGTAAATACCATTTTTTACATGGCTGACTCTTGCATCCTGCCATGCCATTCCGGCAGCAGCCTTAGGATTACCCGGACAGATATAGCCAAAAAAGTCACCTCTTATCTGAGCGCCGATCCATTCCCGGTACGGATTCAGATAACCGGCGGATGCCGGCGGCAAAATTCCATTAAGCACATTTTGGATTGCTACTCGTTCTGCTGTACAGGCGTGAAGCGGAGGAAATGCCATCAGCCAGTTTAAGGCCGCATCTTCGCAAGAAAAGGCTTTTCCACATGTCTCGAGCAGACGCAGCGCACATACCGTATAATTCGTATCATCATCTACCGGAAACGAAGAAATATTATTTCTCCAGCATATTTTCTCACGGTCATAGGAGCCCCACTCATCGCAATCCTTAATCCCATACGTTTCCCTGAGCGCTTCATCTACATCCGAATGAATATAATCCGATAACGGCCACTGACCGCTCGCTTCCAGAAAGCCTTTGATCCGTTCCCGGTGCCAGCCCTCTACGGGGATACCAAGCAGACAGCCAATCGCTCTCCCGTACCATGCCCCCCGGAGCCGGTCACGATACCCATCCTTCTGATAATCCAGGCAAACTTCAGCCCCTTCCGGAAGTGTCCGGCAAATGTCCATATAATCATCCGGCTCATTCAATGCGTAGTCCTTTGTCAGCGGCGCAGCTTCCAAAGTCAGCAAAAGGCTGCGGCTTAAAGACTCTTTTTCCGGTCCGTCGGGCATTGCCTGCACTGCGCGTGCCCACGGCTCATATGCTTCAATATTGCGTCCTTCGTACCGGCACTGCGCCAATTCATCTTCAATCCTTTCGGATATTTTCAGCCATATCAACTTATCTGATAACATT
>CASFBR010000092.1 GCA_949292795.1 uncultured Eubacteriales bacterium | reverse complement strand
ATGGAGCGCGTTGATAATCATTAATGGGATCAGCTTTTCCGGAAAATGATAGGGGCCGTAGTTGTTGGAGCAGCGGCTGATGGTGACCGGAAGTCCATAAGTCCGGTGGTAGGCCAGTACGAGAAGATCAGCGCTTGCTTTTGATGCACTGTACGGGCTGCTTGTATGGATTGGCGTTTCTTCGGTGAAGAACAGATCCGGACGGTCAAGGGGCAGGTCGCCGTAGACCTCGTCGGTAGAAACCTGATGGTATCTGGAAATTCCGTAGGTACGGCAGGCGTCCATAAGAACCGCAGTCCCTTTAATGTTTGTGTCCAGGAAAATTTCAGGATTTTCAATGGAACGGTCAACATGACTTTCCGCAGCAAAATTGACGACCATATCGGGATGCTCTTCCTCAAACAGACGGTTGATTGCGCTGCGGTCTGTAATGCTGATCTTTGCAAAGCGGAAATTCGGATTTTCCATTACCGGCGCCAATGTGGAAAGATTGCCGGCATAGGTCAGGCAGTCTACGCATACAATACGATCTTCAGGATGCTTTTCAAGCATATAAAAAATAAAGTTGCTTCCGATAAATCCGGCGCCGCCGGTTACGATAATTGTCATAATTTGCCTCCTTAAAAAATATATCAGCCGTGAAGGACGTCGAGGTATTTGCCGTCGATAACATCCTTTAAATACTGGCCGTATTGATTATTTTTCATTTTTTGCGCGACTGCAAGAATTTCATCCCGGCTGATCCAGCCGTTGAGATAGGCGATTTCCTCCAGACAGGCAATCTTACGGTGCTGATGGGTCTCAACTGTTTTCACAAAGTTTGTGGCTTCCACCAGACTTTCGTGTGTGCCGGTGTCCAGCCATGTAAAGCCCTGTCCGAGAAGCTCTACATTGAGCTGTTCATTTTCCAGATAGATGCGATTAAGGTCTGTGATTTCAAGCTCGCCCCGGGCACTGGGCTTAAGATTTTTGGCATATTCGACAACACGGTTGTCATAGAAATAAAGTCCGGTGACGCAGTAGTTGCTTTTCGGAACAGCGGGCTTTTCTTCGATGGAAATCGCTTTGCCGTTTTTATCAAATTCGACAATACCAAAACGTTCCGGGTCATCGACATAATATCCGAATACGGTGGCGCCCCGGCCGGTTACTGCATTTTGTACGGCCGCCTTTAACCGCTTATTCAGGCCGTGGCCTGCAAAAATGTTATCGCCAAGCACCATGGCGACGGCGTCATCACCGATGAAGTCTGCGCCGATAATGAACGCCTGGGCCAGTCCGTCCGGACTTGGCTGGACTGCGTAGGAAAGCTCGATACCGAGCTGGTGCCCATCGCCGAGCAACGCTTCAAAGCGCGGGGTATCCTGGGGCGTGGAAATGATCAGAATATCCCGGATTCCGGCATTCATCAGAACGGACATGGGATAGTAGATCATTGGCTTGTCGTAAATCGGGAGAAGCTGCTTGGATGTTACCATTGTTAGTGGATAAAGGCGGGTTCCGGAACCGCCGGCGAGAATAATACCTTTCATAATTGTCCTCCTCTAGGGTATCTGAATGTTTGGTAACGATTCCGTCAGGTCTGCGCATTTACTGCGCAGGCCGTAAGAAAATGATTCAAGAGTGCAAAAATCCCATCGCCGCAGGCAATTTTAAATGAATTTTTGCATGTGACAGTGCAGATGGTTGAACTGTTACACTGTTGGCATTAAGATACCGTTTGCATTTTGACATGTATATATGTATTATAAAAGGTGACGTAAGGTAAGCTTCAAGTCTTTTTATTTAAATTTTTCATATATGTATGGCACTGCCGTGCCGGGGGGCGGTACGAAAGTTTCATGGAAAACGGCGTTCCTGTGAAAAAATAAGCTTGGTTTGGGGAATTTTATTCTGCAATAAAGATGCCGGCTTCTTTGGTGATATGAAAGCCATGCGCAGTTTTGCGCTGAACAAAATCCCGAAATTCATCATAGCGGTCCAGTATAAACTGATTTTGATTCCCGTGGCAGGAGAGTATATATTCAATCATAGGCTGCGCCTGATCGATGTCAATGGCGTCATCATAAAGCCTGCACTGTACTTTGGAGAAAAATTTTCTGAGCCAGGTCATACCGTTATCCAGACCGAATTTTTCATAGAGTGTTTCATCGGAGAGCACGATGCGGCTGTCAAATTCACTGACCAGTTCGCGTATTTCCCGCATATGATTGCTGCCATAGGTGCTGCATATGAACTGTCCGCCTGGTGCAAGGACGCGGGAAATGCCAGCCAGAACCATTTCCAGGTGGTCACAGTAAAAAAGAAGGTGGTTGGCAATAACCCGGTCGAAATCCGAAAAACTGTCCGGAATTTTTGCACAGTCAAAGCAGTCGAAGATGAAGGTGCTGCCTGCACGGCTGTTTTTCGCGGGGAAATTTGATGCCGCGTTCAAAGCGGCACCGGGGGCGCTGCTAAAAGCAGTATCTGAAGCTGTGCCGGACGCGGCCCCGGCAGCCGCAGCGGGTCTTGCAGCCGCAGGTGGTATTGCAGCCGCAGCGGGTATTGCGGCGGAGACATTGCGGCGGGCATCACGCAGCATTCCTTCGGAAATATCGGAGAGGATGATTTGCATATGTCCGGGAAGACGGTCGGCATTTTCATACCACAGGGCTCCATCGCCGCAGCCGAGTTCGAGAACCTTTTGCCCTTCATCAAAGGAACACTGCTCAAAAAGCCAGGGAAACCATCCCTGGGGATTTTTGGAAAAATGCTTGTGCAGCTGGATGCGGGCGGAGATATTTGAGGCATCCTGATACTGCTTTTGAATCCGGTTTTCGGCATTGGTCAGATGGATCAGTTCAAGCATCTGGCTCCAGTCAATCTGATGATACTGGCGTATCTGCCGGATCGTATTATCGATAGCTTTTTCGACCATCTGCATTTGTTCCATACGATCCTGAATAAGCTTATGCTGCAATGTCAGGGAATTGAGCATGTAGTGCCAGTCCGTGTCCTTGATGGTAATTTTTCGTATATCCTCCAGCGAAAAACCGAGATATTTCAGCAGGAGAATCTGCTGGAGCCGGGCAACGTCCGAGTCGGTGTAAAAACGGGCTCCAGCCTCAGTAACATAGGATGGCTTTAAAATATTTTGTTTATCATAAAAGCGTATGGTTCTCACGGAAACATTTGCCATGCGGGCAAACTGACCGGAGGAATAGTAACCGGGAAGCTTCATGATTGTCTCCTTTCATTGATACTGGACGGGTATAGCAGGCTTTGATGCGGTTGCACAGAGATTTTTGGCGGAAGACACGCAAATTGTTTGATGCGCATATATAACGGCCGCTTTGTGACCATTATACCATAAAATATATCGTTTCATACGGAAATATTGGGAAAGAGGCTGAAACGCGCCTGATGACGGCAAAATCCACAATTCAGGAGGAAACAGTTCTTAATTTTTTGCAAAAAATATATGAACTTTTTACTTTTTGTTTGAAATAAGTAAATCTCCGTAGTATAATGAGGTATTGATACGTTTGATGAAAATATAAAAGAGGTGTGATATGGATAGAGACAACCCCAATTCCCGATACGGCCGTTCGGATTCTGAGAGAGGCTCATCCGGTGGACGGCGTATTCGCCGGGGAAATTATGAGGAAAATTATTCGCCCCATTACAGCGGGCAGCCCGGTTCATCATCAACAGGCAATTCTTCGGAACGTTCACGCAATATGGGTGCACGCCGCCAGGATTCGAGAGCGCGCGAACCGCATTACGATGCACCGCGCAGCAGAAAGGCCCCGCATGATGCGGCTTATGGCGGGGATGCCCGGAAAATGTCCGGACGTCCTTTGATGCACGAAGAACCGCCGCAGAACCGCAAAAAGAAAAAGCATACGGTTGGCAAGGTACTGGCGATGATCCAGGGTGTATTGTCAATTATAGCTTTGGCATTGCTGATGTTTCTGGATGCGATCCCGACACAGTATGTGATTATTGGGGCAGTACTTTTAGTGATTTTGTGGGTATTTGCCTTCTTTTCACAGTTTACCCGGGGAACGCATATTGTCGGAAAGATTGAGTCTGTGATTTTATGTATTGTTCTGGCGATGGGAAGCTATTATTTATTTATTACGAACAGCTTCCTTGGCTCCATTACCGGAGGCTCTGTGAAGATCGATAATATTGTGATCGCGGTTTTGGCCGATGATCCGGCACAGAACCTGGGCGATGCGGCTGATTATACATTTGGTATTCAGTCGACGATTGACCGTACCAATGTCGATAAGACAATCGCAGAGATTGATGATAATCTTGGAAAATCTATTACGACGCAGGAGTATGATGGTCTGACAAATCAGATCAATGCTTTATATAACAATGAGGTCGGTGCGATTATTTATAATGAAGCGTTTATTGGCAATATTCTGGAAGAGCATCCGACATTTGAGGACGATGTCCGTATTCTTGATAATGTGGAGATCAAGACTGAGGTAGAAGCGACAGCATCGGATAAAAAGGTGACCAAGGAGCCGTTTACCGTATATATTACAGGTATTGATACTTATGGACCGATTTCCACCAGCAGCCGAAGTGATGTTAATATTCTTGCGACAGTCAATCCTGAAACAAAACAGATTCTGCTGACATCTACGCCGAGAGATTATTATGTAGAGTTCCCGGGTGTGACGAACGGCCAGCTTGATAAGCTGACTCATGCGGGAATTTACGGTGTGGATTGTTCGATGGATACACTGGAGCAGCTTTATGGAATCAATATTGATTACTATGTGAAGGTAAACTTTACATCGGTTATCAAGATTGTTGACCAGCTTGGCGGGATTAATGTATATTCTGAATATGATTTTACATCCATTGACGGCTATCATTATCAGCAGGGCTATAATGAGCTTAACGGTGAAGAAGCTCTGTCCTTTGCCCGCGAACGTAAGGCCTTTGCTGACGGCGATAACCAGCGCGGAAAGAATCAGCAGGCTGTGATTACCGCATTGCTCCAAAAGGCGATTTCCCCTGCAATTTTGACAAATTATGCAGGATTGCTCGGAAGTCTTGACGGCAATATGGAAACAAATATGAGCATGGATGATATTACAGAGCTGATCAAAATGCAGCTTGGTGACGGCTCCTCATGGGAGGTTATCTCTCAGAGTGTTGTGGGAAGCAATAGTCAGGACTACTGCTATTCTCTTGCCAATTCCGCATATGTCATGATTCCGGATCAGGCTTCTGTGGATGCAGCGAAAGCGAAAAT
>CASFBR010000091.1 GCA_949292795.1 uncultured Eubacteriales bacterium | reverse complement strand
TTTCCTCCTTCAAATTTTGTGACTCATTCAATCCCATACAACCCTTTCGGGTACGAACTGAATCTCTGCATCTTTGTATTTTTTCACATAAGACATTGGAACATCCGGTTCTCCATCAAACAGGTTCCCGTTTGAGGTGCATAGATCCGGAGCGAATTCCCTGCGCGGATCAACATCCTTCCACAGTGTCCCGGTCTCATCCCGGTAAACGGGCCGATCCCAGCTATCCAAGCCCAAAAATTTTAAAGTGATCTTCATTGTATTGTTACCTCCCGATTAAATATGACAATCTACTCCGACTATTACCGTATCGTCCGGTATGGCGCGGATATAGCCGTCAATAATTTTGTGCCATTCTGCCTTTTCTTCTCCCGTTGTCTGATTCCTGATGCATTGATCCTGTGAATAATACTCGCCGTCTTTCAAAAAAGCGTATGCAATATTGGGATACTCGTACTGACTGAGAAATCCACGTCGTGTCAGATACTCTTCCAGCGATTCATCTTTTACATACAAAAATGAAGTAAAATCTACAACGCCTTTTTCGGTAATCTTGCAGACACACCCGTCCGGAATCTCTCCTGTCTCGAATATTTTTTTATATAACTCATAACGTTCGGATTCGGTTTTGATTTTCCAATCCTGCATTGTCTGCCAGGCAATATCCCTTTTCCTTGCGGCACATACCCACTTGTATCCTTGCGGCGATATGGGTTTATGCCCTTGACAAGCCCAGCTGTATTCGCCTTCAGTGCATTCTTCGCAAGAATCTTCCACCAAAAATAAATTGGGCCATCTTCCACCGATCTGATACCAATCCCAAAAAGCGTTTGGGTTATAAAGGTATCCGTAGCCGCCAAACTCCTCGCTGTAATCCATATACCGTTCGGTTTCGGCAAAAGCTTCAAAAGTCTTATACAGCTTTTTATACGGATAATTTGGTACGGCCGTCATTTTCTTTGCCTTTTTTGTCCGCCTGTCACACTTTAAAGGCCCGGAATTTCTCTCAAAAACTTTGCCGTCGTGTATGACAAAGCGGCTCCGGACAAAATTGTTGCAGATGCTTACAGTGCGGCCGTCAGGAAGTTTAATACAGTCTATCGAATTGTTTTCGTATTCTGCTCTGAGTTCATCTGTATGGTCTTCAAACTCCAGATAATCCGGATTTTCCGTAGACTCGCAATAAGGTTCTAATCCTTCCTCAATCATAGCGTCCACTTCCCGGGCAAATGTCGTTTTCAGCCCATTAAATTTCCCCAAATAAATACGGGGTATGATATCGTCAGGCTTTTTCTCGTGCGCCTCCTGCAATGACTGCAGCAGTAGGCGGTTGATCTCGTCTTTTTCATAATCGTTTTCCAGTTTTGGCATTTCCAATGTCACCAATGTTAAGTAATGCATAATTTCATATCCTTTCCTGATTTTAATAAAGAATATGGGCAACAGAAGAAATCCAATTGCCCATATTGCTGTAGTTATACCCTGATATGCCGCTTTACAACAGCGGTCAGTTTTGCGGGCAATTGATTCAAATCGGTGATGTCCAGAAAGGAATCGCCGTATATCCGTTCTATATTCTCTTTATCGTCGCCGATGGCGGCAGCAACAAAGATAATGCCTTTTCGCTGATATTCGTGTTTGATACCGCGCAGATCTTCTTCGGCTGCTGTTCCGTAATAGCCGCTGTCTGCCGGTTGTCCGTCTGAGACAAGGATCAACAGTTTGACTGTCTCCGGCCGCTTTGACAATTGGTCGGCTACAAACCGCAGCGCAGCTCCGTCACGGTTACTGCCTCTGGCGCCAATATCCATCATCCTGTACTTGTCGTCATTGTCAAAGCCGTCAAACTCTGCATAGGAATACAGTTCGACATTGTCGCATCCCGTGGAGTGACCGTATACCATAACAGGTATCCCCAGGCTCTGACAGAAGTCATAAAGGATGATGGCCGATGCCCTTGCGTAAGTACACCGGTCGCATGAACACATGGAACCCGACTCATCCAGCAGCAAACCTACCGTCAGTTCCGGTATCTCGTTCGGCAACGCGTTTTTATAAAACACCCTGCCGTCGTTTCTGCACAACGCGTGAGTATCCAGCCTCCGTCCCATCAAGAGACCGGTCTGTTTCCCGCCGCGCCTGTATTCCTGAAGCTGTTTTATCAGACTGCGCTGCAGCTGCTTTGAAATGGTCAAAAGCGGGCCGGATACCTGCTGATACTGCTCGACCAGCTCTTCATCCACGCTGGCGATACGGTTGACACGGATGGCTACACCCGAATGGATATCACCGTAGGAAATGCTTTGCGCAACATCATTAAGTTCCCGTATCCGTTCATTCTCCAGTTCCTCACAGGCTGCTTTTTCAGCCATTTTGTCAAGAACCCGTGCAATATCCGCCGCAGCGTCTTCATATTTTTCACGTTCATAAGCGTCGTTTTTTTCTACCGACCCACCGGTAGGCACTGAAATCTCTTCGCTTTGACGGCTCGTTATTCTTCCGTTCTCATGCTCGGAGGCTGTTTGCTTGCCTTGTTTGCCCGAACTGTCTGATAAAAGCATATCTTCTCCAGACCCGGATTCGGAATTTTCGTTTTCCGTATCAGTCTGGGAACTGCCTTCTGCAGAACCGGCTGAAGTGTCAGCGTCAGCATGTGTTTTCTCACGCATCTTCTCTGTAACAGACTCATTTGTTTCCGACAAAGCTTCGGTTACCGGCGCTGTGCTGCCTTCGCACTGCTCCGATATCCCGGCAACCGAGCCCAGAGTTTCCTTCAGAATATCCTCAAGCGTTGTATTGTCACCGGCTGAAACTGCGTCATCCTGCCGCTGCTTGCACATTTCAGAAAAATCTTCGATATGTGTCCAGCACCGGACCAATATGGTATTCACAGCTTCAAGGCGCTGCTTGCCGGAATGCGAAAGCAGTGCGCTGTCAATCTCGTGGATCAGACTGAAAACGATCCGGATACGCTCATCGTTCAACGGCTCGTCGCCATACTTGATCTCGCCGTATTTTGCATACGACAGCATAATCTGCAGTATGCTTTCAAAGATGTGCATGGTTCCGTTTTCCTCTGATTCGATCAGCTGTGTTACCGTCGGTATATCCTCGAAATCAGCTGCACGCAGCGATTCAAGCCCGTATCCGAGCGTACCGGGGAAATTCAAGAGCATCCTGTTTTCAATATAGCCGTCCTCCAGGACGTTGCTGATAAAATGGGATATCATTTGCACCATTTCAAGGTTCCTTGGTTCCGCCTTCACATACTCCCAAAGCGCTGTTTCATTTTTTGCGTCATCGGGCTGTTTCAGGTCGGGCGGGACAGGATACCAATGATACCGTGCAAGATAATTGTGATGCGTCTTAGCGGCAAGAAAATCCGTATAGAGCACGTGCCCCAGCTCGTGTGCGAACAAGCCGCAGACGAGTTGGTATCTGTTTTCGCGCCCGCGAACCCTGGCAACCATTTTATTCCCGCAGTTAATGCGTATATACTGGTTGTCCGTTACCGCCACTTCTTTACACTTTGTTTTCCAGTAGAGATTGACGTGGATACGGCGGTCATAATTGTACCGCCGTGTCTGCGCCGCAGCAATGTCTTCAAAATGTCCCGCAAGAATACGGGACGAAAAGAATTGCCTGTCTGTGATCTTGCTGCGTTTTTCGTTTAAACGCTGCATTACTAATTTGTGATTCACCCTTGCCATAATAGGGTTGTCCTCCTCTCTGTTATTTTACGCAGATACCCTGATCCTTCTTGGTGGGAAGATAGGGTTTAATATGGTTTGCACCAGCGCTTCCCGGTCAAGGCCATCGCTTGTTGCTTTGCTGACGACCGTGCACAGTGCAGACTGATATACATCGCCTGTAATCTCGCTGCTCACAACCCAGTCTATCAGGCTTCGCATACCGACGCTGCCGTCAGTGATGCTGTTTTTCCTGCAATAGTCAGCCATATCGTTGACGACCTGGACCATCTGTGAAACTTTGTATTCATCGGTTGCTCCGGTAACGCTCATGACCCTCTGAACCATAATCTCCGGTGCCGGAAGTTCAATATCCTTTACCAGACTCATCCTGTCGAGTACCGATTGGTTGATGCCGCGGCATCCTTCATAGCTGATATTCGTTGTAACAACGACTACCGCGTCCGGATGCCTGTTTATGATCTCACCGGTTGGCAATGTGATGGAACCGGTCTGCTCCAAAAGCGAGTTAAGACCAACCAACACGCCGGGCTGGACGATCGTTGTGGGTTCCTGGATCTCAACCACATACCCGTTTTTGAGAGCTTTCAGGAAATCTGTCTCCACATATGAAAAGCTTTGCCCGCTGCTTTTATGCTCGGGATCGGTTTTCGACAATGCGCGTACCTTTTCCGTAACCATATCCAGAACGATACCCATACAATCCTGGGAAGTTGCCGCCGTGTTTTCAACGCCGGTCAGCGCATGGTATACACCTGACGGGTCATAATCCATGTCATCAAGATCCGGAAGTTTCATCAGCTTGGATACGTTGGCGTAATTGATACCGCCCATAGCCTTCAGCTGCTCGCGCTCCAGATCAAGCTGTGCGTTCCCGGTAGAACCGGTTTCCGAATCGGGGAAAATCTGACCGATAAAATCAAATATCTCCGTTCCGGCGGAGCAGGTATACTTCATATACGGCAGTCCCAGACCGGCTGCGACCGCTTTTGCGCCCATCGTCTTACCGGTACCTGCCGGACCTCGCAGAAGGAAGTTCCGCATCTGCATCGGTTTTCCGGTCGTGACCTGCGCGTGCTTGCATATATCCACAACTTCTTCCGGTATGATATACCATTCAGGGAGCACAGGCACAAGCTGTCTCTCTGCCGGAGACAGCGTTCTTTCGTGCAGTTCGTATTTGCCGACAAAATCGGAGTGTTCCACAAATGTGCTCGCTTTTTTTATCGTCGCAGGACCAGTCTTGGCGAATATGGTAAATTCACCTGCCACAACTTCGTTCGGCATAAAGCTTCCGGAATCGATCTGCGCCTGTGAAACGCGCATCAGGTTCCCGGAACGGTCCAGCTCTACTTTAACATGCGCAGCACATGAGTCGTCTTTGATACGGCGATATGCGTTATCGCACAGATACGCCATACTCATTGTTGTGACACCCATATCGGGATGGCCGTTGATAAACTGGTCATAGTATTCGTCAAAGTAGTCTTTAAACTCCTGGTCCTGAAGCAATACCGGGATGATCGCCATCATCACCGCAGCTCCGTCACGTTCGGAGTTGTTGAGCGTATACGTTTCGAGTACCTCAGTATTCTTGTCATAAACGCTCGCCATTACCGAACCGGAGTTGCTGTCATATACGACCAGGTGATAAGCGTCCGGTCCCATGGCTGATTTGTATTCGGCAACCGTCCTGTGATCGATTACACCGACTGCGCCTTCTTTTGAACCGTTCATACAGCAGCATACCGCCTGTACCGCTTTTATTACCGTTGTACAAAGCGTAGCCTCGGTACCGTCGCCGTATTTGGACGATACCTTTACTTTCTTGTTTGCCAGGGTGTCAAATGGTTCCGGCAGACTGCGGCTGTAATTAAAAAGATTTTTCATGTATGTACTCATAATTCATTCCCTTTCTGCAGTTCACTGCAATAAATTGATTTTTATCCCTTCCGGGACTGCCGCCGCTTCTTTTATATCTGCCCGTTCCAATTCGCGGCAGATATCCGGCCAGCTGTCGGGAACCGGCAGCTCGTCAGATTGAAGCAGCAATTCTGTGATGCCGTTGCCGATTGATTCGTTGCAGCGCTCATTCAATTCGATGATGTGAGCGTCTACCCATTCAAAAGCAAGCAGCTCGTAATTTTCGTCCTGCTCTTCAGCGTCCGGCTGCGCATCGTCCGTCATTTCCTCAGACCCGGTCGTATCCTGCGTCTGCGTATCCCGGAACTCCACACCAAGCACCTGCAGGTTGCGGATATTTACCTTTGCTCTCCGGTAGCCTCCGGCTCTGTTGAGCAGGATAAATACATCCTCTCCGCATTCGATCTGCTGTTTGGCATTGGGCGCTTACCAGACCCAGCGTGCATCGGGATATTCGGCTGTTACCAGTTCGGTAATACGTCTGAGTATAATGCTGTAGGCAAGCTTTTTTACATCCCGTTCCGTAGGCAGCGCTGCCGCTTTTACCGGTATCGGGGCTGTGTGCTCGGGTTCTTTCCGTTTGGTAAATACATCGTGCAGCCATACGGCGGCAAAGCATATCCCAAACAGTACCGCAAGCAAAAGAGCCCATATCCCGCACAGGATCGCAAATACGAAAAGCAGCGCCAAAATAGCAAGCGTTTTGATAACGATCCCTTTTTTGTCCTTTTCCATCGCTCAGTCTTCTCCTTTTCCCATACGTTGCTGCGGGATGTAGATATGGATAATATCCACATTGTTCTTTGTAATGTATGCGGCTGCATGCGTCCCGGTAAAAAAGCGTTCAGAGAGTCCGGGTACGCCGACAATCGCGCTGCCAAAGACTGTTTTGCTCCGGCTCGGATCTGCAAGGACAAGGCTTTTTCGGAATTCGTCCGGTTCTATATAGATACGGATCGCATACTGCTTTTTTAAAGAGATCACATCCATAACGGCACGTATTTCCGACTCGCTTATGCGGCCTTCACTCCTGTTTTTGAGAACCGTCCGGAGTTTACTGCTCCTTTCATGCTCGGAAAGAACAGAGAACGATTCGTTCACCATAAAATTCCCTCCTTTGGACGCAAAAAGGCGCACATAAATCACGTAACCGTAATCCATGTGCGCCTTATGTAACGCCTGATTCGTTTTTGCCCGGTCAGTTCTCATCAAAGAACGATGAGCCGCCGAACGGTTCAAACCCCGTAAAATTTTCGGGCATCTGCTGTCCGCCTGTCTGCTGTGCAGAACCCGGCGCAGCACCGCTTTGGGCCTGTTCCTGTCCGGAAGATGCCTGCTGGCTCTCTTTCGGCTTTCCGCCGCCACCGGCATACTCAATCTCGTCCAGGATAATGACCATCATACTCTTTGTTTCGTTTGTATTTTGGTCTACCCAGGAATCCTCGTCCAGCCTGCCGGTCAGGTTGACAAACGACCCTTCTTTGAGCTTCATCTTCTTGATACGCTCGCATACGGGGCCGAATGCTTTAACGGTCATGTTCACCCAGCGGGTATTGTTTTCAGCGTGTGTGTCATACACCTTTTTGCCGAACCGAAACCGCACCGATTCGCCCGTTTCCGAAAACTTCAGAGCCGGTGCGCCGTCGAACCCCTTGGAGATCACGACGTCTGTTGCAAATACTTTTAACATAAGAAAAACTCCTTTCTCGCAGGGATTGCCTGCTATAAAAAATATATTTATTTCAACCTGCTTTCGCAGATAGAAACCGATGAAAACAAAAAAAGTGCCAACCAACGCAAAATGCGTTAATTGACACTTTGTAAACTATGCTACTATGGATCCCTATCGGAAAACCTTGAAACTTATATATTTATTATAGCATATTTATTGAAAGCCGTCAATCCATTCTTAAAACTTATCGTGAAATACTTTTCAAAATTTCCGTTTTTACAAAATCAAGCGCTGTCAAGATTCTTACGGTGTCAAACCGGAAGGTTCCGTCCGGTTTTTCATTGTTTATTATCAGTTCCCTGATCTCATCAAGGATCCTGTACAATTTTTCTTTTTCTTTGTTCATGATCATACTCCTTCCGCACTTCTAATGCATAACAGCTATAAACAACATAGCTTCCGCCGTCTTCATACACCGGCGCTTTTTCCGATAAATACACAGTAACAGTATCTCCTTCTTTGACCGCTTGTACTCGTTTTTGTACCGGCAGCTTCAGATTTTTTTCGTCTATCATCAGCGTTACAGATTTGATCCTGCGCCGGACGCGCGTTGTAAGAACGTCTACACAGACCCCTTGCAGGACAAGATACCGTTTCTTGATACAATTATAAAACAGGATCCCGCCATACGCAAACAGCACGGCGGACAGAAGGAAACACGGCAGACTGAAATACAGGCTGCGGTAGTAAACAGATACGATTACAGACAAAAGCAAAGCCAGTATACCCAGACCCAGCCGTAGTATGACCTGCTTTTGCAGCGCTGCCGGAACATCTTTAAATTGATTGCTCAACGCTTATATCACCTCACACTGCAACTAAATATTTTTTCTTTACCAGACCGAGCAGCAGGTTTACGATCCGGTCGCGGCATGCCGCATGCTCCATGCGGCACTCCAAAATTCTGTCGTATATGGTGCCGGAAGTATAGATGCGCTCGGTGAGGGACTGCCTGTTCTTTTCATGCAGCATATCCGCCGTCGGTTTGATATGGTTCTCTGCCAGAAAGATAAGCTCTGCCGTGCTCAGCCGCAGCCCGGCATTCTTTATCCAGCGCATGAGTTCACGTTCCGCGCCGAAAAGCGGGAAGCGGACGCCGCCGGATCCGGACGCACAAAAAATACATCTTGTTAAAACACGGTATATACAAATCGGCGTTTCCTCCGGTTCGTATTCCGACAGGCCCATTTCCGCCAGCTGTATTGTTATATTTTCTTCGCATTCCGTTTTGGGATATCCCAACGCAAACCGTCCGTTTCGCCAAACTTCCGCCTGCTGTCCGGTCAGGGTAAACTCCTGCCTCCCGTGTGAAATATGAAGTTCCCGTTCAGAGGATTTATTACAAACTGTGCCTTTTGATAAATAAACCATTCTAAAAACCCCTTTCTGCTTAAATTACACGGTAAAGGCCGGCGTTTTACAACCCGGTTTATATAAAATACAACAGCACGACACATAACCCGATAACCACCGCAACGCCAGCGGCAAGCAGGATGATCTTTTTGATCACGTCCTTTTCAAGCCCCTGTTTGGCCGTGCTCCCTATATCCGCCGGGACAATGTCGTCATAATACCCATCGTAATCGCTGTCATCCGGTTCTTCTTGTATTTCCTCTGCCGGCGGCTGTTTTGTTTTCGTCCTTTTCTCTTTCTTCGGTTTTTCCCGGCGCACAGATTTCTTCTGTCCTTTTTTCTTTGCGGTTACTTCTGCGAGGCTGCCGCCGCATTCCGAGCAAAAAGAAACGGCGCCGTTTAAAATCTCGGCGCCGCAGTATGGACAATATTTCATTTTTATTCACCCTTCCTTAAGGCTCAGTCCCAAATCGGGACATATTACAAGCCTATTTTCAGATGTTATTATTATATCAGACTTTTATTTCTTTGTCATCGGCATTTCCCTGCCTTTTTTGCGCCATTTTATTGCCGCAGAATCAGGGCAACATTTCGCGTTTTCATTGACTTTGTACTCTTATAGTAGTATAATGTAGATATGATATTTTATAAATCAAAGGGGACGAAGCCATGGGGGAAATATTCCTGTATCACGGTTCTGCCGGGATCATAAAGGCCCCGGTTTATGGAAAAGGGAATGGTTTTAATGATTATGGCTGCGGGTTTTACTGCACCGGGGATAAAGAACTTGCAAAGGAATGGGCATGTACCGGAGGTACGGCAGCGTTTGTAAACATATATGAGTTAAATACGGAGGGTCTGCGCATACTGGATCTTGCATCAGGTTACACGCTGCTATACCATATTGCGCTTTTGGCGGAATACAGACGATTCCGTATCCCGGCGTCCGGTATACAGTCTGCCGTCACATGGATTAAGGAGCATTTCAGGATCGAGCTTGCCGGATATGATGCGGTGGCGGGCTTTCGCGCTGACGATTCCTATTTCTCGTTTGTAAGGGCCTTCTTAAGCAACAAGGCATCCTTCAAGCAATTGAAATGTTCCATACTGTCGGACTCGTGCAAACAATTCGTACTAAAGAGCGAAAAAGCACTTGAATCGCTTCGGTTCGTTTCATATGAACCCGTCCCTATGGAGGAATACTATGCGAAACGGAAGTCCCGGGATGAAGCTGCAAGGGCAGCGTTTCAAGCCGGATCTGAAAAGCATGAGCGTAATGGGCTGTACATACAGGACCTGATCCGTGAGGAGGTGCGTCCCGATGACCCGCGCATACAATGAGCTGTACTTAAAAGACGCTATGGATAACCTCGGCGAAATGTTCGACTACGCGCAAAAATCCTGCAATACAAAACCGGAGCTGATTTGGGATCTGTTTATTGCAAGCGGATACGCCGACCGGTTTGCATCCGGCATACCGGCTGTGGTATCCGGCAAAAGCGGCACAGAGCTTGCCATGGAGATACTCGGCGAGTATGATGCGTTTCAGGATTTTCCGGAGCCGCGCAAAAACGGAAGGCTGTCCAAGGCCTATTGGTGCGGAAGTATGCTTGCCTATTATCAATGGCGCACAGTACGCAGTTTCCGGGACATACGGGAGCAAATCGCATACAGCGATATAGAGGATCTGTATCCCAAACTGCACAACGAACTGCCGGAACGGGCTGCGGAGGCGATAGACCGGCTGATACAAAGACAAAATAAGCCTGCAAGGCTACACACCCTGCGTCTGGCAAGCGGGTATACGCAGAGCGGGCTTGCCGAACAGTCAGGCCTTAATATTAAAACATTGCAGTCGTATGAAATCCGCGGCAAAAATATCAACCGCGCTGCCGCGGAAAGCCTGATGATGCTTGCAAGGACGCTTGGCTGCCGCATAGAGGATCTGATGGAATATGGGTATGACGTGCGGGAATGAAAATACACGATTGTTTGTAAGAAAGGCAATGTAAAGATGATTGAAAGGTATTATGCGCATAAAAAGATAAAATATTACGAGATTGCGAATAACCTGCAGCCTCTTGTTTTGATCCATGCTCAGGGCGTGGACGGGAAAAGTTATGCGAATGTTGCAAAGCGGTTATCAAAAAAGTTTCATGTTTATTCGCTTGATTGCTACGGTCACGGCGGCAGCGGACATGCCACAGTTGCGCCGACAGAATATGATAACGATCGGGCGCTCCCCACTCTGCCGATCAATATAGGCGGCTATTCCGTATATTTTATTCCGCAGGGGAAGTAAAACAGATAAATCAGAATTTAATGGTGAGATATAATGATTGAAATTAGATATGTACAGTTAGGTGACAAAAAAATTTGGTATGGACTTGATAGACATTTGCCGGATAATGAATTTAAGAAAAAAGTTCGTGATAAGCAAGGGTATGTTTTGTTGGAAAACAACATACCGATAGGATTACTAAGATTTAATCTTTTCTGGGATAACATACCGTTTTGCACGATGTTGTTCATTGATTGGAAGTGTCAGGGAAAAGGGTTTGGGAAAATACTTATGGAATACTGGGAAGAAGATATGAAATCAAAAGGATATGATATGGTATTGACTTCTACACAAGTTGATGAAGAAGCACAGCATTTTTATAGAAAATTGGGCTACAAAGATTGTGGAGGTATTATTATGGATATTCCAAAACATGAGCAGCCAATGGAGATGTTTTTAGTAAAGGCAATTTGATATATCCTAATTTAAGGAGAAAAAAGGATGGAAGATAAAAAGATATTACTTGATAATATTGACAAAATTCATACAACTGAAATGGGAGTTGATAGAATAAAAAGAAATCTAAAAATAGATACAGTAGATGTTGTTGAGTATTGCAAAAATAAGGTGTTGGATAAAAATTGCAACATATACAAACAAGGTAAAAATTGGTATTGTGAAGTTGAAAATATCAAAATCACTATTAATTCATATAGTTATACAATCATCACAGCACATATTGTTAAGTAAATCCTAATTTATCTGTACACAATATGATGTCTAAGCTATAATAAAGTTAATCGTGTGTAAGTTTAAAGAAGTGAGCTGTTAAGGTGGAGGTATATGTATGCCAGAAATTGCTTTGTTTTATGGAATAAGGATTACTATGTATTATGATGACCATAATCCACCCCGCTTTCATGTGGAATATAATGGGAAAAAGGCTTTGATCGATATAAATGACGCCTGTGTTTTGCAGGGAGCATTGCCCTCAAGACAACTGAAACTCGTGTTGGCATGGTGCGTGATTCATCAGGATGAATTAATGCAGAACTGGGAACTTGCAAAGGATGGAAAACCATTAAACAAAATCAATCCCTTGGTTTAAATGTGAAGGAGGTTCTCTAATGTTAGAATATATTCCAACTGTGATTCAGGTAATACCGTACGAAGATTATACTGTGGATGTGTATTTTGATGATGGGAAAATTGTATGTTGCCATGCAGAAAAGGATCTGTCACCTAACATTTTTGATCGAATAAAAGCGTATCACATTTTTATGAATAAATGTATGGTTTTAAATGGTACATTGGCATGGGATGTAGCTGGAGGAAGAAATGTAAACGAGTGCATTGATATTGATCCTTTATATTTGCACAAGCTGGAAAAAAGTAAAGAAAGAATGGCATAGAATATTAATGTATAAACCGTATTTGGATACGTTATGAAGAACTATATCATAAATAAATGCGGTTTTTTCGCATTTGGGTGTGAAGTAATAAATCATATAAAACGTTTGGAAAGAGAGCGAACAGATGATGTTCCGTTCTCTTTTTGCATGGGCAAGAAACAAAATGACAGGGAAATATTTAGTGTGATATAATAGGCTAAAATACCTTGACAACTTGCTGTCAATGAAGGAGAAAAAACATATGATTTTATATCATGGAAGCAATGTTATAGTCCAGGAACCGCAGATTTTGGAAAATGGTTTTTATAAAGATTTTGGCTACGGGTTTTACTGTACAATTATAGAAAAGCAGGCAAAACGCTGGGCTTTGACAAAACGAAGAAAGCATATTGTAAATTTTTATGAGTATTCACCCGATAAGAGCCTGAATATTAAAAAGTTTAGTGAGATGACAGAGGAGTGGTTACAGTTTGTTGTAAACTGCCGGCTTGGCTTAAAACAT
>CASFBR010000090.1 GCA_949292795.1 uncultured Eubacteriales bacterium | reverse complement strand
CGGCCGGCGACCTGTATTATTACGGGGACGAGCAGATTAAAGTGACAGTGGGAGAAATGCCGGAATCAAACCTGTATATTAAAGGATATGTGGGAGATGAATACGGTAGTAATCGGTGGTCTTGTGAGTCAGGTGGGGAATATAATCAATTCTCAGATGTTTATGGACTTTCCGGGGAGATTGATATACGCAGTATGCCTTATACCCTTTTATCCCGGTTTGGTCAGGATCATATGGTCATTGAAAAGCAGGCTGTGTTCGGTGATTTTGAATTTTTCCCATATGGTGCGCTGGACGAGCGCGGCAGCGGATGGATCAATGATCTGTATATTTATGGGGACAGCGCGTCATCTTCCTTTGACTTTACGCCGGTGATCTACCCGTTGGCCGGTGATTTTGAGGATTTGACGGCGTATTCTCAGCAAATGCTTTCCGGGGACGGGCAGCTTCAGATGATGGAGTCAGATTATCAGAGCTTTGTGAAGTCCCGCTACACCCAGGTTCCGGATGCGACCCGGGAGCTTATGGATATGCTGATCGGGCCAAATGTTCCGGAAGCTCTGGAAGAAAAGCTGCGCTTTGTGCGTCAGCTTCTGGCGGACACATGTGAATATACGCTGACACCGGGGGCATTGCCGGCCGGGGAGGATTTTACGCAGTATTTTCTGACACAGAACCGGCGGGGCTACTGTATGCATTTTGCCACGGCCGCTACGCTGATGTTAAGAACAATGGGCGTTCCGGCGCGGTATGTGGAAGGCTACATTATGGCGCCCGGAAATTTTAGCCCGTCACAGGATGGCTATTCGGGAATTGCCTATGATTATCAGGCGCATGCTTGGACAGAAATTTATCTGGATGGCGTCGGCTGGCTCCCGGTTGAGATGACGCCGGGCTTTTATGATACGGCGGCGCTGGACGCGGATATGGATGAAAGTGATGCACCGGAAACGTTTGCTCCGGAGAGTGAAGGTATGATGGAAGAAAGTGCGGCAGATGGCGAAACATCGGAAACGGACGGAGCTGAAACCGCCGGGAGTGCTCAGGAATCTCAAAGTGATGCAGACGCCGGGCAGACGGACGGTGGCAGCGATGACCGGGATGATTTTGGAGATGACGGCAGCGGCGGTCAAGGTACGCAGGAGGCGTCCCGTTTTCAGGCGTTTCATGCGCTGTTTACGGTACTTTTATGGATGGCTCTTATTGTTGCCTTTATCGCAGCAGTGATTGGGGTGATCGTTTTAAGAGCGGCGGCATTGCGCCGCAAACGGACAGCGGCAATGCGCCAGCCGGACAAGAGCCGGGCCTGCGCAGCCATTTACCAGGAGCTTATGCGTTTGTTTGAAATCTGTGGATATAAGCAGGCAAACGGGGAATCGATGCGCCATTATTTTGAATCCGTTGCCGCAGACCATGACTGCGTTGATGTGGATGCGTGCGGGAAGCTGGTTGCCCTGGCAAATGAAGCGGCGTTCAGCCGGGACGGTATTGCCCTGGAGCAGTGGCAGTGGTGCCGGAGGCTGTATCAGACGATACGCCATGGGATGTACCATGACCAGAAGCGGATGAAGCAGCTTAAAATGAAGTTCTGGAACGTCTGCTAGTGTTTCTGCTGCTGGTATGTCTGCCAGTGTACGGACGGATATGCGCCGTCAGGCGCGCAGAAAAAAACGCCGGTCAGAGAATTTCTCTGACCGGCGTAAAATTTTAATCGAAAAAATTTTAACCTGAAAAATTTAATCTGAAAAAATGATAATCTGAAAAATTATACTCTGGAAAGATATTCGCCGGTTCTTGTATCGATTTTGATGACATCGCCGATCTCAACAAACAGAGGAACATTTACCTGAGCACCGGTTTCAACAACAGCCGGTTTTGTAGCGCCTGTGGTGGTGTCACCCTTAAAGCCAGGCTCTGTCTCAGTTACAGCCAGTTCTACAAATAAAGGCGGTTCTACGGAAAATACCTGACCGTTGTGGGAGAGCATCTTTACCATCTCATTTTCTTTGACAAACTTTAAGGCATCGCCGACATCCTCAGCGTTAAGCGCCATCTGGTCGTAGGTTTCCACATCCATGAAATGATATAAGTCGCCGTCGCTGTACAGATACTGCATGTCTGCACGGTCGATGTGTGCCTGAGGACATTTCTCTGTGGGGCGGAAGGTTTTCTCCACAACGCCGCCGTTTTTGATGTTCTTTAATTTTGTGCGGACGAAGGCTGCGCCTTTTCCGGGTTTTACATGCTGAAATTCAATAACCTGATAAACGTTACCCTCAAATTCGATCGTTAAACCGTTTCTGAAATCACCTGCTGATACCATATATATGAAATCCTCCTTTTGTAATGCATGGTGTATTAGCTCTTTTTAGTATAAATAATAAATCTCTATTTTTCAACTGTTTTTTTGAAAACATGCCATGAATATAAACTTTTTATAAATTTTAAAGGGGGATATTGACATTTTCGGGCCAGAGGCCTAATGTTATCCCACGGCCATGCGGCTGCATGGCTGAATCGTTACTATTTTTCTGAGGAAAGGAGACAAGGCTTATGGTGTTTAATACAGGAACCGCACTTTTGGACGGAGTTGTCCTGGCCGTTGTGGCAAAAAACGAGGAAGGAACTTACGGTTACAAACTGACCCAGGAGGTGCGGGCGCTGCTTGATGTTTCGGAATCGGCGCTGTATCCGGTGCTGCGCCGCCTGCAAAAGGACGGCGCTTTAATGACCTACGATGAGCAGATTGGCGGGCGTAACCGCAGGTATTACAGGATCACTCCTGCGGGGGAGGATTTGCTTGCAAAGTACCGGGAAGCGTGGAAAGCCTATGCGTTAAAAATCTCCCGGATTTTTGAAATTGAATAGTCTTTTATACAGGCTGCCTGCATATATTGGAATTGAAGCAATGCGGGATTTTGATGGAACAGGCAGGTGTCAGCTATGGACGAGACGACAATGACAATGGACGCGAAGAAAGCTCAGCTATGCCGTATTTTTGCTGCTTCTTTGCGTCCTTTTTTTGAACAGATGCGCTGCGACCTTCACCGGCTCCAGGAAATACGCCTGAGAGTCAATGGCCCGCTGATGGTCGTCTATGACCATCGGGAAACGTTTGTGTCCAGACATGGACGGCTGTCCGGCGATGAAGCAGATGCAGTGATCGTGACGCTGGATGAAATCCGGGAAACGATGGCGTATATCAGCGATTATTCGCTGTATGCCTACGAGGATGAAATACGGCAGGGCTTTATTACGATCCAGGGCGGACACCGGGTTGGAATTGCCGGAAAGATCGTTTTAGAGGACGGAAAGATCAAAAATATAAAATATATTTCCTTTATCAATATCCGTCTGGCACATCAGATACCAGGCTGTGCCGACCGGGTTATGCCTTACATTAAATCCGGAAAAGCAATTTATCATACGCTGATCATTTCCCCGCCAAGATGCGGGAAAACAACCATTCTCAGGGATATTATACGTCAGATTTCTTCAAGCCCCGACGGGATCAATGTTGGGGTGGTCGATGAACGGTCTGAGATTGCAGCCTGCTATATGGGAGTGCCCCAAAATGATGTGGGTATACGCACCGATGTGCTGGACTGCTGCCCGAAGGCGGAAGGAATGCTGATGCTTATCCGCTCCATGTCACCGCAGGTGATTGCAGTGGACGAGGTGGGAAGCCGGCAGGATTTAAAAGCAATCGAGTATGTCATTAACTGCGGCTGCAAGCTGATCGCTACGGTACACGGAAGCTCGGTTGATGATCTGCGGAGCCGTCCGGTCCTGCGCCGGCTTGTGCAGGAGCGGCTTTTTGAACGATATGTAGTGCTTGGCGGCCTTTCGGCGGCAGGCAGTATAGGAGCGGTGTTTGATGCCTTTGGAAGTAATCTGCTTCGCCCTTAAAATGACCGGGGCAATACTTATAATGGCCGGCTGCACAGGCATGGGCTATATGATGTGTACCGGTCTGTCGGGCCGTATGCGGGCGCTTTTAACGCTTCGCCAGCTTGTATTGCATATGAGCGGAGAAATACGGTGTATGGCGGAACCGCTTCCGGCAATGCTGATGCACACGGCCGCTGTGGGCGGGACAGTATACCGGGACTTTTTCTTGGCTGTGGGTAAGGCGCTTGGCGAAGGCCAGAGCCGGCCGATGGCTGAAATATGGGATGAAAAAGCAGACCTTTATTTAAGTGGAGGCCCTTTAAGCACAGCAGATATTGAACTCATTAAAAAGCTTGGACAAACGCTGGGCACTCACGATGTGAAAATGCAGCTTTCCTTACTGGAATTATTTGCCGGAGACGTGCAGACGGCTATTGACGGGCTTCGGGCCGGGATGGAACGCCAGAAAAAGCTGTACGGCGGGCTGTGGGTGCTGGGCGGGGTTTTTATTGTGATTCTTTTGATATGAACCATTCCGAATCAGCAGCATTGACGGACGCACCGGGCGGGCATGATGCCCGGATGGGTGCGGTCGGGCCATGGAGGGATCGTATGACCATCAGCTTAATCTTTAAAATCGCCGCCGTCGGCATACTGGTGACGATCCTGAGCCAGGTTTTAAAACATTCCGGACGGGACGAGCATGCGTTTATGATCAGTCTGGCCGGTCTGATCCTTGTTCTTTTATGGATCGTTCCTTATATTTATGAGCTATTTGAAACTATCCGTCAGCTTTTTGCCCTTTAGTAGGAGGGATGTCATGACGCTGTTTAAGGTGGCGGTTTTTGGAATCTGCGCAGCGCTTCTGGCACTGGGCTTTAAATCCGTCAAGGGGGAGTATTCCAGCCTGATCAGCCTGGCTGCGGGCGGGATCATCTTTACATTTATCCTTGTCCGTCTGGAGTCGGTCATTGAACTGATCCGGCAGATCAGCGGCTATATTTCCGTCAACGATCAGTATATCGGCATTCTCATCAAGGTGATCGGCGTTTCCTATATCTGTGAATTTTCTTCATCGCTGTGCCGGGACGCCGGATATTCGGCCATCGCATCACAGATCGAAACGGCCGGAAAGCTGACGATCCTCGTGATGAGTATGCCGATCCTTTTGTCCCTTCTGGACACAGTGGAAAGCTTTCTATGAAAAAACGAAATATGAAAAAACAAAATATGGATCGGAAGCGCGATGCTGCCCTAAAGCGCGATAATGCCTTAAAGCGCGATAATGCCTTAAAGCGCAATGATGCCCTAAAGCACAATGCCGCTTTAAAGCGCGATGCTGCTTTAAAACGACGGCGTTTTTGGAAAAAATGGGCCGCCGCCGCGGCAGCCGTGCTTTTTATCATCTTAATGGCCTGCGGGGACCAAGCCCATGCTGCCGGCACAGAAAAAAACGCTTCGGCATGGGCCGCCGGAAAGGGTGTTCTGGCTCAGGCTGGCGGAGGGGATGTTCTGGTGCAGGCCGCCGGAGGGGATGATTTGGCACAGCCGGGCAAAGAGGATGGGGACATGCTGCCGCTTCTGACCGGCGGCGATGATTTTGACGCGCTTCAGGAGGTCATTGATGCAGCCTCGGGAGAATACAGCGTTTCATTCTCAGACATTGTCGCGCAGCTTTTTTCCGGAGATGTGGAAATGACCTTAGAGAGTGTGGGGCGTTATATTTATGAACATATCTTTTTGGAAATTACGGCAAACCGCACCGCATTGCTTCAGATCATCGGCATTGCCCTGCTTGGCGCGGTGTTTACAAACTTTTCTGTGGCTTTTGCGAAAAACCATGTGGCAGCGACCGGATTTTATATTACCTACCTGATCTTATTTTCACTGCTTCTGACGGCCTTTATGGCCGCCTTTAACGTGGCTTCGGGGATGCTAGAGTTCCTTGTGGATTTTATGAGCGCGCTGCTCCCGGCCTTTTGTACGGCCATCGCTTTTGCAGCGGGCAGCGCCAGCGCCTCCGGCTTTTATGCCGTGATGGCCATGGCCGTGACGGTGGTGGACTGGCTGATCTGCCATCTGCTGCTGGCAGCAATCCAGGTGTATATGCTTCTTTCTCTGGCGGATCATATGTCCAAAGACCAGTACCTTTCCCGGATGTGCGAACTGATACGGACGCTGATTTGCTGGGCCTTAAAAACGATGCTCGGGCTGACGCTGGGGCTTAATGTGATCCAGGGGCTGATCCTTCCGGCGTTTGATTCGTTTAAAAGCTCAGCCTTTATGAAGCTTTCATCGGTTATCCCCGGTATCGGCAATGCCATCAATGCAGCGGCACGAACGGCCATCGGTTCCGGCGTGCTTATAAAAAATGCGATCGGTGTCGGCGGCCTGGTGGTGATTTTAATCATCTGTGCGCTGCCGCTGATCAAGCTTCTTATCATCACGCTTATGTATAAGGCGGCCGGTGCCGTGATCGAGCCGGTGTCAGATCCGCGCATTGTGGAATGTCTTCAAATGACTGCGGACAGCGTGCTGCTTTTACTCATGGCTGTCGGCACGGCTGTCTTGCTGTTTGTACTTTCCCTGGCGGTGATCGCCTCATCATCAAACCTGTCCATTGGAGGGGGATAATGGATGCTGTTTTTTCATGGGTCAAAAATATTATTGTCTTTTTTCTGGTCATTACTCTTTTAGAAGAAATACTTCCGGATTCCGATTTTAAAAAATATATCCGCGTTGCCGCGGGCATGGTGTTTATTCTTGTTGTATTTTCACCGCTGCTCAAGCTGTTTGGCGTCAGCGGCTCCATGGACTATTTTTTTCAGTGGGAGAGCTTTAAAAGCGCCATTGGCAAAACGGCGGTGTCCGGGGATTTTGACGGGGAGGCGGTGCAGAGCCGGAAAGAGGCATGGATATTGGCACAGTATAAGGAAAACCTCGGCGAACAGATACAGCTTCTCGTGGAAAACGAAGGCTATATCGTGCAGGCAATGACGTTGTCTGTGGATGAGGATGCGCAGTCTGATACGTTTGGCAGTGTCCTTGGTATTTCCCTGGATATTTCCCCGAAAGCGCATACAGACGGCGATGCTGAGGATGGCTCCCCGGACCGGACGTTATCCGGCAAAGCCGGAGAAAAAGATGAGGAAAGCGGGAATGGCAGCGGCCCGGATGCTGGCGGGAACGCTGCAAAAGCAGTGGAGCCGGTAGCGCCGGTTATAATAGACGGGCAGGAGCGCGAAACGGCAGCCGCAGATGCGCGGGAAGAAAATATGCGGGAAGAAAATGCGCGGGAAGAAAATATGCAGGAGGAAGCTGCAGGGGAGGGAGGCATACAGGGAGAATACGCTCAGACGGAAAATATACAGGGAAAAGCTGTGCAGGCGGATGAGGCTGCCTTAGGGGCGATAAAAAAGCTGCTGGCGGCAAATTATGGGATTTCTGTCAATGCGATCACCATTACCATTACGGCGGAGGGTGGAGACTATGAGTGAATGGCTGCATCAATTTATATCCACAGTGAAAAAAGATAAAAAACGGTCGCTGCTGATCATGGTGCTGGCCGGGGTGCTGATTCTTGTCATTGCCTGGCCGGTTTCAGAAAAAAACACCTCCGATGCCGATGCCGGGGCGGATGGTGGTTATAGTGCGGAGGCCTCCGGCGGGACGGCCGGTGATGCATCCGGGGATGATGCTCTAAAGAACGAAAAAAGCTCTGATAAAACCGGCGCCGGCCCCGGAGCGTTAAGCGACGGGCAGACACTGGAGGCTTATGTATCGGATGCTCAGGAACGGCTGACAAAGCTTTTGTCATCAATCGAGGGGGCCGGGCAGATACAGGTCATGATCACGGCCCATGCCACCCGGGAACGGGTCGTTGGAAAAGATGTGACAAAGGATGTGTCAACAGTGCAGGAGAGTGATGGAAGCGGCGGCACCCGCATTACCGGCGAGACAAGTTACAGTGAAAGCACCCTGTATGAGGCGGCGGATTCCGGGCAGGCGGAAGGCAGCCCTTATATCATCAAAGAGCTTGTCCCGGAGATCGAAGGCGTTGTCGTGTCCGCCCAGGGGGCGGATGATGAGTATGTAGTGGATGAAATAACTCAGGCGGTCAGCGTTCTATTTGATCTTCCTGTGCATAAAATTAAAGTAGTAAAAATGGAATCTTAACAGGAGGGAAAGCGTTGAAACGAATTTTCAGGAAAAATCAGGTTATTATTACATCCCTTGTGATTATGATCATTATTGCCGGTTACCTGAATTTTACTGCGGAAAAAGTGACCACAACGGATGCAGGCACAGTGACCCAGCAGGTCGATGATCTGGGGAATATTGCCCAGGGTGAGGCCGATGACGGTGAAGATACGCTCATCGATGTGGATGTGGCGCCGGAGGAGGATTTAAGTCAGGTCATGGAAAGCGGCAATGAAGGCGGCGATGCAGTGGCTTCAGGCGAAACGAAGGCCTTAAGCGACGATGAGATCGGCGATGTGGAGGACATTGGCGAAGCTGTGCTTACAAGCACCAATTCCTCCGCTGCCGTCAACTTCTGTTCTGCGGCACGGCTTTCGCGCGAGCAGACCCGCTCCAAAAATAAAGAGACGCTTCAGCAGGTTATTGACAATGCCAATGTGGCGCAGGATATTAAGGAGCAGGCAAGTAATGATCTGATCCGCCTGACGGATATTGCCGAGATGGAGCTGGCTGCTGAGACGATGCTTGAAGCAAAGGGCTTTGCCAATTCCGTTGTGAGCATTAATGAAGAAAGCGTGGATGTGGTCATCTGCCTGGAATCCCTCACAGACGCCCAGAAAGCTCAGATCGAAGACATTGTTACAAGAAAAGCGGAGTGTACTCCGGACAAAATCGTCATAACGACCCTTAAAAGCGAATAAAGACTTTTCAAAAAGCGCAAACTTTGTTATAATGTACCCAGGAAAGCCGGCAGGAGGAAAGCCCCCGGATATTTGCCGGCAGGATGGTTGAATCAGGAGGTTATTGATATGGCAAAAGAGCAGGACGATCGGAGCACTTACAGGATTTCAGATGACGGCGTTGCCGGAGATGTCCGTATTTCTGATGAAGTGATCGCTATTATCGCCGGACTTGCAGCGACAGAGGTAAAGGGCGTTGCGTCCATGGCGGGGAACATTACCAATGAGCTTGTTGCAAAGCTTGGAAAGAAAAATCTTTCCAAAGGCGTGAAGATTGACGTCCATGAGAATACGCTGACCGTAGACCTGGCCATTAACATCGACTATGGTTACAGTATTCCGGAAGTCTCCAAAGCGGTGCAGGAAAGAGTTAAAAGTGCCATTGAGACGATGACGGGTCTTAATGTCTCTGAAGTAAATATTCGAGTTGCAGATGTGAACCTGGAAAATGATAAATAGTTGAAATGAAGTAGCAGCTGACTGTCCTCATTTTCGCGGCGGTCAGCTTCTTTTTTGGAGATAATTTATGAGCAGAAGAGAATTAAGAGAACATATTTTCAGACTTTTGTTCCGTGCGGAATTTTTCCCGCAGGAGGAAATGGACGAGCAGGAGCAGCTTTATGTGATGCATTTAGCAGAGCCTGACGGCGTTGACGCCGAATACATTACAGAAAAAGTACAGCATATTTTGAAAAAGCTTCAGGAGCTGGATGAGCGGATCAATGCGGCGGCGACCGGCTGGCGTACCGGGCGTATGGGCAAGGTCGACTTAACGATCATCCGTCTGGCGCTGTTTGAAATGCTTTATGATGACGATGTACCCACGGGCGTGGCGATCAACGAGGCGGTTGAGCTGGCAAAGCGTTATGGCAGCGATGAATCCCCGTCGTTTGTCAACGGTGTTCTTGCCCGGCTGGCGTGAGGCAGGCCATGAAAGAGGTTTATTCCGTCGGTGCGTTAAACCAGTATATTAAACAGCTTTTTATCAGCGATTACGGGCTGAACAACATTTATGTGCGGGGGGAGATTTCCAACTGCAAATATCACACCTCGGGACATATTTATTTTACACTAAAGGACAAAAGCAGTGCGCTGGCCTGTGTGATGTTTGCCGGACAGCGCGCGGGGCTTGACTTCCGGCTCTCGGAAGGACAGCAGGTCGTTGTGTACGGCAGCGTCAGCGTCTATGAGCGGGACGGGAAATATCAGCTTTATGCCCGTCAGATTGTTCTTGACGGCCTTGGCCTGCTTTATCAGAAGTACGAGGCACTTAAAAAAAAGCTGGAAGCGCTGGGATATTTCTCCCAGGAGCATAAAAAAGAAATTCCTAAATTTCCCAAGCGTATCGGGATCGTGACAGCAAAAACCGGCGCCGCCATTCAGGATATGATCCATGTCATTTCGCGGCGCAGCCCTTTTGTACAGCTTGTGCTTTATCCGGCTATCGTTCAGGGAAAAGCTGCGGCGCCGACCATTGTTAAGGGCATACAGACGCTGGATGACTTTGGCGTTGATACGATTATCGTCGGGCGGGGCGGCGGCTCCATTGAGGACCTCTGGGCATTTAATGAGGAGAGCGTCGCCAAAGCCATATATGAATGCCGGACGCCGGTCATATCGGCGGTGGGCCATGAGACGGACGTTACGATCGCCGATTTTGCGGCCGATTTAAGAGCGCCTACCCCATCTGCCGCCGCGGAGCTGGCCGTACCGGATGTCCGTCAGCTTTTTGCGCGGCTGTCCCAGATCGAAGATAAGCTTGACGGGCTGATCGCAGGAAAGCTGCACCTGCTCAGACAGTATATGGAGCAGTACCGGCTGCGTCTGACGTATGTCAGTCCCCAAAATCAGATCAGGGAGCGGCGGCTGAGGCTTGCGCAGCTTCAGGAGCAGATGGAAACGCTGACCGCCCGGATACTGGATGAAAAAAAGCACAGGACGGCGCTTTATATGGAGCGTCTTGGCGGATTGTCGCCGCTGGCGCGGCTTTTTTCAGGCTATGCCTGTGTGACGGATGCACAGCAGCAGCTTGTGCGCAGTATCAGCCAGGTATCGCCCGGTGATGTGCTGACAGTCAGTGTATCAGACGGCGATATTTCGGCTCAGGTGATCCGGACGACGAAGATAAGGAGGAACGCCCATGGCGAAGGCAAAAACACTGGAGACGGCATTTAACGAGCTGGAAGAGACGATTGCAGCTCTTGAAAATCCCGATGTCACTTTAGATGCGTCCTTAAAGCTGTATCAGCAGGGCGTAAAGCTGTTAAAATATTGTAATGACTCCATTGATAAGGCAGAAAAGAAAATAATCGAATTAAAAACAGAGGATGATGCAGATGAACTTTGATGAAGAAATTCGTGTGCGGGTCTGCCGGATCGAGGATGTATTAAAAAAGTATCTCCCTCCGGAGAGCGGACTGCAAAAGACTGTACTTGAAGCCATGAATTATGCGGTCAACGCCGGGGGAAAGCGGCTCCGCCCGATGCTTATGTCGGAGTGTGCCGCCCTGTTTGGCGGGGCACCAAAAAAGCTTCTGGAGCCTTTTATGGCAGCGATTGAGATGATTCATACCTATTCTTTGATCCATGATGATCTTCCGGCGCTGGATAATGACGACTACCGGCGGGGAAGAAAAACGACCCATGTCGTTTACGGAGAGGCCATGGCGATCCTGGCCGGAGACGGCCTTTTAAACTATGCCTATGAAACCGCTGCAAAAGCATTGATGGCTGCCGGTTCATCCGAGCTTCCGGCGGCTGCAAAAGCGATGGCGGTGCTGGCACAAAAGCCGGGCATTTATGGAATGATCGGCGGTCAGGTGGTCGATGTGGAGCGCACCGGACAGCCGCTTGAGGCGGATGTGTTAAATTTTATTTATACAAATAAGACAAGTGCCCTTATTCAGTGCGCTATGATGATCGGCGCGATTCTTGCGGGCGCAGAGCAAAAGGCGGTCGCGGCCGTGGAATCAGCAGCGGATAAGATCGGCATTGCCTTTCAGATACAGGATGATATTTTAGATGTTACCGGAAGCCCGGAGACTCTTGGAAAGCCGGTGGGCAGCGATGAAAAAAATGAAAAGACGACCTATGTGACACTGATGGGGCCCGAGGCGGCCGGACGCCGCGTATCGGAGCTGTCCATGGAGGCACTGGGGATTTTGGAGGACATGGGGCTGTCGGAGAAAAATCCGTTTCTTAAACGCCTGATTCTCTGGCTGATCCACAGAAATAAGTGAAGGTGTAAAAGATGGCAAAAATTTTAGACAGTATATGCCAGCCGAATGATATTAAAAACGTCCCGCCGGAGCAGTATGCTCAGCTTGCCGGGGAAATCCGGGATTTCCTTTTGGAGAGCGTCAGCCGGACCGGAGGACATTTAGCATCGAATCTTGGCGTGGTTGAGCTGACGATGGCACTTCATTTGTGTCTGAACCTGCCGGAGGATAAGATCATATGGGATGTGGGGCATCAGTCTTATGTCCATAAAATCCTTACAGGCCGCAAAGGTGATTTTGCCGGGCTTAGAATGTACGGCGGCATCAGCGGATTTCCCAAAACCCATGAAAGCCCGTGCGATGCATTTAACACCGGCCACAGCTCCACATCGATCTCCGCGGCTTTGGGCTATGCCCGGGGCCGGGACCTTTTGGGCAAGGAATATACGGTGGTCGCGGTGATCGGCGACGGCGCGCTGACCGGCGGGATGGCCTATGAGGCGCTGAACAATGCAGCGCGGATGGATACAAATTTTATTATTATTTTAAATGACAATAAAATGTCCATTTCGGAAAATGTGGGCGGCGTATCCAAGTACCTGAATGATATTCGTGTCAATGAATCTTATATTGATTTTAAGGAGGATGTGGAGGCGGCGCTGCGCCGGATACCGAAGATCGGGCCGCGCATGGTGAAAAGCGTCAAGCGTTCCAAGGACTCTCTTAAACAGCTTTTAATGCCCGGAGGATTTTTTGAAGACCTCGGTATTGATTATATGGGGCCGGTGGACGGTCATGATATTGGACAGCTCATCCGTGTGATCCAGGCAGCCAAGCGCAAGCGTCAGGCGGTGCTCGTGCATGTAATCACAAAGAAAGGAAAGGGCTATGAGCCGGCAGAGGAGGACCCGTCGGCCTATCATGGTGTGGAGCAGTTTGACGTGCAGACCGGACAGCCGCTTAAAAAGAGCAGTGCATCGACCTATACACAGATTTTTTCAAAAACGATGCTGCGCCTGGCCGGAAGCGATACGAGGGTGGTCGGCGTGTGTGCCGCGATGCCTTACGGCACGGGACTTTATAAGTTCAGCAAGCAGTATCCGAAGCGCTTTTTTGATGTGGGTATTGCGGAGGAACATGCGGTGACCTTTGCCGCCGGGCTGGCTGCTGCGGGGATGAAGCCGTTTGTGGCCATTTATTCCTCATTTTTGCAGCGCGCCTATGACCAGATCATCCACGATGTCTGCCTGCCGCAGTATCCGGTTGTTTTTTGTATTGACCGTGCCGGTATCGTGGGGGCCGACGGCGAAACGCACCAGGGTATTCTTGATCTGTCCTTTTTATCCTCGATTCCCGGAATGACCGTATTTGCTCCGAAAAATAAATTTGAGCTTTACGATGTGCTGAAATTTGCGCTGACCTTTGACGCGCCGCTGGCGATCCGCTATCCGCGGGGCACTGCCTTTGGAGGGCTTAAGTCGTTTAGACAGCCTATCGAGTATGGCAGGAGCGAGCTTTTATATAAGGGCAGCACGATCGCTGTGGTCGCTGTGGGAAGCATGGTGCAGACCGCCGATGAAGTGCGCACGCTTTTGGAAAAAGAGGGGCTGTCGCCCACGGTTGTAAACGCCCGGTTTATTGCGCCCTTAGATGAAGAGATGATGGCAAAGCTGGCGCGGGAGTACAGCCTGATCGTTACGATGGAGGAAAATATCCTCCGGGGCGGTTTCGGCGAGAGTGTGACGGCATGTATAAGCCGGCTGCCAAAGACACCGCAGCAGCCGGCTGCCAAAGTGGTGAATATCGGTATTCCAAACGTCTATGTGGAGCATGGAAATGTGGAGCTTCTTAAAGCACACATGGGACTGGATGCGGCATCTGTGGCACGAACAATTATAGAGGAATATAAAAAGCTATGAAAGAACGTTTAGACCTGTTATTAGTAAAGTCCGGGCTGGCGCCCTCCAGGGAAAAGGCCAAGGCGCTGATCATGTCCGGCAATGTCTTTGTCAACGGAGAGCGGGAAGATAAGTCCGGGGCAGCCTTTGACCCCCAGAAAGTACAGATTACGGTGAAGGGGCCGTCATTAAACTATGTGAGCCGGGGCGGATTAAAGCTGGAAAAGGCAATGGACGTATTTGGCGTAAATGTAGACGGCGCCGTCTGCATGGACATTGGCGCGTCCACCGGCGGCTTTACCGACTGTATGCTGCAAAACGGCGCGGCCAGGGTGTATGCCGTGGATGTGGGCTACGGGCAGCTTGCATGGAAGCTCAGACAGGATGACCGCGTGATCTGTATGGAAAAGACGAATATTCGTTATGTGACACCCCAGGACATTGGCGAGCCGCTGGATTTTGCCTCGGTGGATGTGTCTTTTATTTCCCTGACGAAGGTGCTTGGCGTGGCGTACAGTCTGCTAAAGCCCGGCGGCTATATGGTCTGCCTGATTAAACCGCAGTTTGAAGCCGGACGGGAAAAGGTGGGAAAGAAGGGCGTTGTGCGCGATCCGAAGGTTCACGGGGAAGTTATTCATACGGTCGTGGATTTTGTCCGAGGGATCGGCTTTGACGTACTGAATCTGGATTTCTCACCGGTGAAGGGCCCTGAGGGAAATATCGAATATCTTTTGTATATTCAAAAGGCGGATGCGTCCGCTGCGGCGGATCAGGCGCCGCCGGCGGTGGACATTGAGGCTGTTGTGAAAAACGCACACGAAGCATTGGATAAGACACATGGATAAATTTTATATCATTACAAATCAGGAAAAAGACCCGGGCTATGAAAGCACGAAAAAAATCCAGCATTATCTGAAGGCACGGGGATGCCGCTGCCTGACGCCATTTGACGGGACGCTGCCGCCGGATACCCAGTGCATTATCGTCCTCGGGGGCGATGGGACGCTGATCCATGCGGCACTGGATTTTGTGGCATATGATATACCAATCTTAGGCATTAATCTGGGAACGCTTGGCTTTCTCACTGCGCTGGAAAAGGATGAGGTATACGAGGGGCTGGACAAGCTCATGGCCAACTGCTATACGGTCGAACACCGGATGATGCTCTCTGGCAGCGTGATCAAGCAGGGTGAGAAGGTGCAGCAGGCGTTGTCGTTAAACGATATTATTGTAACGCGCTCCGGCTTTTCCCGGCTCGTGGAAACAAAGCTGTATATTAATGATGTTATGGCCGGCAATTACGCCGGTGACGGGATCATCGTATCGACGCCCACCGGCTCCACCGGCTACAATCTGTCGGCCGGGGGGCCGATCGTGCCGCCGACGACCGAGCTGATGGTCATTACGCCGATCTGCCCGCATTCACTGACCGCCCGGAGTATCGTTGTATCGGCCGCAGACCGCATCCGGATAGAGGTGGGACGCCGGCGCAAAAGTCTGCCGGAGGAAGCGCTGGTGACCTATGACGGGCAGACGGTCGTTAAATTGCAGTCCGGCGATCGGATCGAGATTGAGCGGGCGCGTTCCCGCGTCCATCTGATACAGGTGGCATCCCGGACCTTTTATGAGGTTTTACGGGAAAAAACAAGATAAAGGAAGCTTTCGCAAACGGTCATCCGTTGTCCCAAAACCGTCATATTTTGTTGATTTTCCGTCAGTTTCAATAACAGACATTGATTTTTTTGAAACAATGAAATAAAATAGGACATGGAAGAAAAAGAATACATTGATTAACAGGATTCTTTTACAAGATTATATGATGCCAGAGGCAAAAGGTCATGCGTTTCATGCCTGCATGAAAAAGTATGACTTTGAAATCCGCGGTATCATGGGGCAAATGACCTTTTGACCCCAACATCATTATATTTATAATAAGAAAGGGAGAAGGACACATGAGTGATTTATTTAACATTGCGATTGTCGGCTGCGGCGGTATGGGCGGCGGACATGCCATAGCGATTGCCAGCGGTACCGGTAATGCCATCTGGAATGGCGATGATGCCAACGGCACAGCTTTTAAGGGCGAACATAATACGGATATTTCCAAGAAGATGGCACTGGCCGGCGTTTACGACATTGATCCTGCCCGTCAGCAGTGGGCAGCAGAGCGCGGCTACTACAATTACGAGAGCTACGATGCGATGCTGGCTGATGAGAAGGTTGACGCGATCCTGATTGCAACACCGAACCATCTGCACAAAGATATGGCGATCCGCGCAATGCGCGCAGGCAAGCATGTACTGTGCGAAAAGCCGGTGATGATCACCAGCAAGGATTTAGAGGATGTTCTGGCTGTTTCCAAGGAGACCGGAAAGGTATTTTATCCCCGTCAGAACCGTGAGTGGGATGAGGACTACCGGATCATCAAAAAGATTTATGATGAGAAGCTTCTCGGCGAAACCTTCAATATCGAGTGCCGGATTATGGGTTCCCGCGGAATCCCCGGAGACTGGCGCGGTGTTAAGGAGTACGGCGGTGGCATGATGCTTGACTGGGGTGTTCATATTATCGACCGTCTCCTTGTGATGGTGCCTGAGAAGATCAAGAAGATTTTCTGCTCCTGCACACATATCACAAATAAAGAGTGCGATGACGGCTTTAAGATGCATATTACTTTCGAGAGCGGCCTGACCGCTGTGCTCGAGGTTGGCACATGCCACTTTATCAATCTTCCGCTCTGGGCAATTTACGGAACCGACGGCAGCGCAACGATCGATGACTGGAGCTGCAAGGGCCGTATGATGCGCTTAAAGAGCTGGGAAGATAAGGATACCGCTCCGATTCTGGCCGGCGCCGGACTGACAAAGACGATGGCTCCCCGCCAGGGCAATTCTGTGGAAGAGCTTCCTCTGCCGGAAGTGGATTTTGACAGAAATGAGCTGTATTCCAACTTTGTTGATACCTGCCGCAAAGAGGCAGAGCAGATTATCACCGGCGAGCATGCATTAAGAGTGCTGCGCGTTATGGAAGCTGCTATGGAATCCGATGAGAAGGGTATCGTTGTCCATTTTGAATAATCGCGTTTAGACGGTCATTGCTGTTCATTTTGAATGACTGTGTTTAAACAGCTATTGTCCTGACAGGATATAAAAGAGTGCATAGAAAACGGGCATGTTTTAAGGACGGCCCGGGAAATATGCACTCTTTTTGCATATTATACTATAAAAAGCCATTTTTCGCGGATAATATACGCTGTTTATAAGCTTTTAATGAAAATTTTGCATATTTATTGTTTGCTCTTTGCTTTCGCTAATGGTATACTAATGCAAGGAGGAGATCGAATGAAAACAAAACGACATGCCAAAATTCTTGAATTGATCAATCAATATGAAATAGAAACACAGGAAGAGCTGGCGCAGCGCCTGATCGAAGCCGGTTTTAATGTGACCCAGGCAACGATTTCAAGGGACATCCGGGAATTAAAGCTTTCCAAAGTCGCCGGACATCACGGACGGGCCAAATATGCAGCCTTAGCGGCTGCGGAGCAGCCAAACACAAACAAATATACCCGGGTGCTCCAGGACGGCTTTGTGTCCCGGGAGATGGCCACAGACCTGATCGTGATCAAGACTGTATCAGGAATGGCGATGGCTGTGGCTGTGGCGCTGGACGCCATGGAAATTCCGGGCATGGTCGGCTGCATTGCCGGGGACGATACGATTTTTTGCGCGATCCACAGTGAGGCGCAGACCTATAAGGTGATGGAGATCATTGATAAGGTCGTGGCCGGACGTGCTGAATAGAAGGAGTAGAAAATGCTGACAGGAATACATGTAAAAAACCTCGCGCTCATCGATGAGATCGAGGTGGATTTTTCACCGCATTTAAATATTCTTACCGGTGAGACCGGGGCCGGAAAGTCCATTGTGATCGGTTCGGTCAATGCGGCGCTTGGCCGCAAGATTTCAAAGGATATGATCCGCAAAGGAACGGACAGTGCGCTTGTGGAGCTGTTTTTTGATGTGAGCGATCCGCATGTGCTGGATTATCTTCAGGAGATCGAGGTGCCTGTGGAGGACGGCCAGGTCATCGTATCGCGGCGCATTACGCCGTCGCGCAGTGTCAGCCGGATTAACGGCGAGATTGTTTCCGCGCAGACGATCAAAAACCTTGGGGAAATGCTCGTGGATATTCATGGACAGCATGAGCATCAGTCGCTGCTGCATAAGCACAATCATCTGGAGATTCTTGATTATTTTTCAAAAAAGGTACTCAAGGACAAAAAGGAGCGGCTGGCTAAAGCCTATGATGTCTATACGGCATTAAAAAAGGAGCTGGCACAGGCTGTGACCGATGAGGAACAGCGCCGCCGGGACATTTCTTTTCTTGAATTTGAGATCAATGAGATCGATTCCGCCCATCTGAGTGATGGCGAGGACGAGGAGCTGGCGGCGCTTTACCGGAAGATGAGCAACAGCCGTCAGATTATGGAAGGTATCTCCACCGCTTACCGGCTTACGGGCTATGACGACGGGGCGGGAGATGCTACCGGGCGGGCGCTGCGGGAGCTGTCTGCGGTTGAAGCTTATGATGAGACGATTGGAAATCTCCGTGGGCAGCTCGAAGATATAGATAATCTGATTAATGATTTTAACCGGGAGCTGTCCGGCTATATGTCGGAGCTGTCCTTTGACGGGGAGCAGTTTGCCGAGGTGGAGCAGCGCCTGGACTTAATCAACGGTCTTAAGGCAAAGTACGGCGCCACACTGGCAGATATTGCTGCATACAGGCAGCGCAGTGAAGAAAAGCTGGATAAGCTTAAGCATTATGATGTGTATCTGGATACATTGAAAAAACGTCAGAAGCAGGCGCTTGATGAGCTGTCGGCCATTTCTGCCGAGGTGTCAAAGATACGCAGGTCCCAGGGAGATGTCCTGGCCGGGGAGATCACCCAGGCATTAAAAGACTTAAATTTCCTTGATGTCCGTTTTGGCTGGCAGTTTGATACACTGCCGGACTTTACAAAAAACGGTATCGATGACGCGCAGTTTATGATTTCCACAAATCCGGGGGAGGATATGAAGCCCCTGACTGCGGTGGCTTCCGGCGGTGAGCTTTCAAGGATTATGCTTGCCATTAAATCGGTGCTTGCAGATGTGGATGCCATTGAAACACTGATCTTTGACGAGATTGACACGGGAATATCCGGGCGCACAGCGCAGAAGGTATCTGAAAAGCTGGCGGTGATCGCCCGAAAGCACCAGGTGCTTTGTATTACCCATCTGCCCCAGATTGCCGCTATGGCCGATAACCATTACCGTATTGAAAAAGAACCAAAGGGCGCCCTCACGACAACGCACATTACGCCGCTGAACGAGGAAATGATGGTGGAAGAGATCGCCCGTCTCCTTGGCGGCGTGCAGATTACCGATACGGTGCTTGAAAATGCCCGGGAGATGAAGGCGCTGGCCAATAAATTAAAAGTGGACGGATAACGGCACGACTTAAAGAATGAAAGCCGGTACACGGGCAGCAGCGGCCGGCGGGGGAGACCGGCAGGAACGCTGCCCGCGTACTGCGGGAGAGACCGGCAGGAGCGCTCCCGCCCGCGCTAAAAAGATGCCGTATGTGCTGGCCTTGCCGTATTTTTCCTGGCGGAACCGTTTTGCATGGGGCTGTTCATTCACGAGCAACTGATTTTTGCATATTCTCTCAGGTATTTAAACGGAAATGGTATAACGGTCAGCTGTCCGTTGTGAACAAACGTGACATTCATTAGCGGCAATAGTTTTTCAAACATGGAAACGGAATCTTCAAACGGCTCAAGCTTCCTTATGTTTGCGGCTCTGTGGATGAGGTATTTCATTCCGTTTCCTATTGTGCCAACAAAATAATAGGTGGCTTTGCCGTCGTTGAACATTTTAATGTCTAAACACGATGAAAGCAATTCATTCCGCTTTTCTTTGCCGCGCAATTTCGTATTTCCATTCAAAAGTTCTGTTTTGATACGATTGATTTCGGGAATGGTAAACCATCCCGTATCTTTGATCACATTTATGTTGCCGGAAGCATCTCTGATAATACCGTGTATTTTTTCGAAATTTATTTTTGCATTTTCAAATATTTCAATACATTGACTGTATCTATTGGCATCAAATAAGTTAAGCGTTTGCTCCGAAAAATTAAAGGTACCATCCGGATGAACGGTCATAAATATATATTTGGCGCCTGACGTATCGGTAACTTCGATCCCAAAGTCAATATCTTCTTTTAGTCCCAATGTATTCCAGTCAAAAAGAGAGATGCGCTGCTTTACAAGGTCATCTTTAATGAGCATTTCATGTGGTGCTGCGGCTGAAAAGAGGTGAGCTCCAGGTGCTGGAACACATTTAAAATGCTCGCAGGTTTGCACTATTGAGCTGTGTAAGCAGCTCTGGAAAATTAATTCTGGTTTGAAATCTATAAATAAGTCACATACTATGAAAGGATGATGCTGATACAGGATCATCCTTTTATGTATACTTAAGAAAGGATGAGAGCCATGGATTTAAAACGAAGGAACTATCGCCGGCTGCTGGTGTGTATCCTTTTTATAAATATTATCTGCATTTTTGCCTGCGGTTATTACCTGATCCGTGACAAAATTCCGGATAAAGTGCGGGTATCGGTGGGAAGCCGGGCAGATTTTGACCTGGATTTGCCTTTAACGGCCAAAACCCATGTGGAAGATGTCAGCGTTGTCTCCATTGATAAAAAGCCGCTGGCCCAGCAGGATATTATACTGGATTTGAGCACGCCGTTTACCGTAGAATTGTCAGAGGCCGGAAGCTTTGAGGTAAATGTACAATTTCTTGGCATTACGCTTAAAAAAATCGATGTGGAAGCCGTTTCGGCAAGCCGTGTGATGCCTGTGGGGGAACCGGTGGGGATTCATATAAGAACAAACGGGGTGATGGTGCTTGGAACCGGAAAAATCACAGATTCGGAAGGAAATCGTACAGAGCCTGCCAAAGGGATCATAAAATCGGGCGACTATATTCAGAGTGTGGACGGTATACCCGTAGAAAATATTTCAGACCTTACAAAGATGGTTGCACAAAGCTGCGGCTCGCCGCTGATGCTTGGCGTTCTGCGCGGTTCACAGCAGCTTAAGCTTCAGGTTGTCCCGGTACAAAGCAGCTCCGGGGAATATAAGGCCGGCATTTGGATACGGGATGACACTCAGGGAATCGGGACGATCAGCTTTGTGGACAGTAACAACCGCTTTGCCGCGCTGGGGCACGGCATCACAGATGTTGATACGAGCCTGCTCATTGACATTGGCGGAGGCTTTTTATACCCGGCGTCTGTGACAAACATTGTCAAAGGCGCGGACGGAGAACCGGGAGAGATGGTCGGAACGATCTATTACAGCCAAAACAGCCGCCTTGGGAGCATTGATAAAAATACATCGTCCGGTATTTTCGGGCAGCTCTTGGATGACAGCCCATGGCAGTATGATGACAGCAAGGCTTATGACGTGGGCTTTAAGCAGGATATGCATACCGGCCCGGCTCAGATCATGTGCTGCGTGGACGGCGAGGTAAAATGCTAC
>CASFBR010000089.1 GCA_949292795.1 uncultured Eubacteriales bacterium | reverse complement strand
TTTTCAAACATTTCTATGGCTTTTTGCTTACTGATTTTTTCTTCTGTTCTTGCCAATTCTGTTGAATCAGTAATACCCAATTTATTGTCAAGCATATATTAACCTCTCGTTCATCCACGTTCTGATTATGAAACATCATATTTATAGTTATTATATCACATATCGGCAACAAGATCCAAACATTCATTGATTTTTATATATTATTGCCGATTTCGGAAGTTTTATATGGACAATATACAACAAAACCGGACTTCACATACAAGTGAAATCCGGTGATCTGTTACATGTGACTTATGACGACATTTTCCAGGATTCTAAGCCGGTCTTCCGGAAGTACATATTCCGTATCCCGTTTAAACCGGAAGCCAGAAAGATTCCGAAGGTCCGCCCGTATACCCGGTGTCAGCAATGCGTGTGCAATTTCATTAAAATCTGTGCCAATGCGTGTTGAGCGGCTGGCGAGATAGGCTTTAATATTTTTAAAATCCTCCGCTTCACCGTAGGGCAGTAACGATTGGTTATTGTCAAATACCGGTGCCATCCGAAGTACAGACATTGTATCTGTATCAAATAATACACCAAAGTTTCCCATATGCCGGTCTGTATTTAATACAAGGGCATCAAAAACCAGCATTCGCCGAAAAGCATCTGAACTGCCTATGCCGGAAAAATATTCCAAAAGCCGGCTGGCCGGCGGCCTTCCGGGAAAGATGCGGCTGATGGGTGCAAAACCGGTATTTTCGCTGGTAAACAACGGGCATTTTGATGCAAGTTTGCCTCTGTACATGACCACATCATAAGGCACACTGTCCGGACAAATCAGCGCTGCGATCTGAGAAGCATACATTTCTGAATACGGTTCAAGCCCTGCATTTCTTGCACCATTCGAGCCCTGTTTTAATAAATAAATCTGATCTTCCCTGATCCAGCATTTTGCAAATGTGCCATCTGTACCAAATTCAGGGGAAGTTGAGGAAAACTGTTCGCCATATAGTCCACCCTCGAAGGCAATATGTGCAATCGTTTCATCGAAATCATTTTGGAACAGTGAAACCTTTTCCCATTTTAAATTGCTATTTAAAGGCCGCACCCAAAAGCTGTCATTTAAGGTCAGCGCATGGGTCACACGAATATATCCGTCAAGATTATCACATCCGCAGCTCTTAAGTAAATTTGCAATATGTTCACGGTGTTTAGGCGCCTGACGGTTTTGCAGCCAGGTTCCCATATCTGAAAAGCCAATCGGATAGACCGTTGAATAATTTTCAATCACACGAAATGTATCGTCCCCCAAAGCATCTTTTTCCGATATAAATTTTAAAATGGGCGTATTTTTATTCATCAATAGAAATTGATTATCATCAAATCGTTTTTCCACCATCCAGATCACCTCATTCACATTTTATCATGTTTAAAAAAAAACACGCTACATGATTTTATGCGAATGGTAATTCATCGGGAATTTATACATTTTTTTAAATCCGGGGCAATCTGAATGACCGTTATTGCGCCTCATATTTCTCAATGCTATAATATTAATCCATTTTGGATCAATCGCAGGCAGCTATATTATTAAGAAAAAAACGGAGCAGATTTTTGATTCTGCCCCGTTTTTTCTTTAAAACAGCAGGCTGCCATAATGCGCACGGCACTATGGCAGCCTGTAAAAGTATCAATAATTTTTTGCCTGAAGCTGGAAATATGCTCTTGGATGTGCACATACCGGACAGATTTCCGGAGCCTCCTTGCCCACATGGATATGACCGCAGTTTGCGCACTGCCAGATCATATCGCCGTCTCTGGAAAATACAAGGCCGCCCTCAACATTTTCAAGCAGCTTAAGGTAGCGCTGCTCATGCTCTTTCTCGATCTTGCCAACTTCCTCAAAAAGATAAGCGATGTGATCAAAGCCCTCTTCTTTTGCTTCCTTGGCAAAGGTTGCATACATATCGGTCCACTCATAATTCTCGCCGGCAGCCGCATCCTTTAAATTTGAAGCAGTGTCATTGATTCCGTCAAGCAGCTTAAACCAGATTTTTGCATGCTCCTTTTCATTGTTGGCAGTCTCAAGGAAAAGCGCGGCAATCTGCTCATAGCCCTCTTTTTTGGCCTTGCTGGCATAATATGTATACTTGTTTCTTGCCTGAGATTCCCCGGCAAAAGCGGTCCATAAATTAGCCTCTGTTTTTGATCCCTTTAACTCCATATCGTTACCTCCATCTTCAATTTTAAGAATAATTACTATTTTTATACAGTTTACCATGTACACCATAAAATGTCAATATATTCCAACAAATGTAATAAACGATTTTCAACAGATAAAAAATCTGCTATAATAAAACCCGTTCATCAAAAAAGGCGGCTGCATACTTTTATGCCGCTGCAAAAAACACAGGAGGTTAATGTTATGAGTGAATATCTGTCACAAGTCAACTCAGTTCCCATGTATCTGATCGTTGCCGCCGTTCTTGCCTTTATCACGGTAATGTGTATCGTTTTTCTCGTGAAAAGCTACCGCGCCGGTCTTGCTCTTGGGATGGACAAAAAAATACTGCGCCGGGCAATCACATCCAGCGCTACATTTACCGTGCTTCCAAGCATCAGTATTTTACTTGGTGTCCTTGCCTTAAGCGGTACGCTCGGCGTGCCGCTTTCATGGCTGCGCCTGTCGGTAATCGGCGCCCTTCAATACGAATTAAACGTTGCTGAAATTGCTGCCACAAGCACCGGACTGTCCGGCTTAAAGATCAGCGAAATGACCGCTCCGGCCTATTCGACCATTGCTCTTGTAATGACGGTCGGTATTCTCGGCGGTGTCATCTGCTGTATCTTCTTCCTGAAAAAATACACGGACAAGCTCGGCAAAAAAACTGCCGTTGTGTCTGAAAGCACGAAAAAGCCCGGTTTCGGCGCCCATGCCACAGTTGCCATGTTTGTAGGGCTTTGCAGCGCCTACATTGGTTCCTATATTGGTACGCTCACCGCTTTTAAAGACTGGCTGCCGCTGTTTGTAGCCCTTGTCTCCGCTGCAGTGATGCTTGTTTTTGAATATTTCACAGTCCGCAAAAAGATTGCCTGGCTGGATAATTTCAGTATTGCCACCAGTATGCTCGTTGCAATGATCGCAGCCGTACTCGTGAAGCTTGTATAAAGGAGGAACGTTTCATGGATGAAAAGCAAAAGCAATTTCTCGAGCATTACAACCGCCAGATTCATTTCCTTGGCCGTTTTACATTGATTATTTCCCTGATCCTGCTTCTTGGCGTCCCGTTCTTTTTCGGCTTCCTTTATGATGCCATGCCCTCTCCCGCCGGATTTGCCGCCGGCATTGCCAAGGTCGCAGCCATTTATGTGCCTGTATCTGTTGTGGAATTTCTCGTTTATGTCCCAATGCTCGGCGCCGGTGCCAGCTACCTGACGTTTATCACCGGAAATGTGACCAACCTGAAAATTCCATGCGCCATCAACTCCAGAGATATTGCCAAGGTCGCAGACAACTCGCCGGAAAGCGAGATCATCTCCACCTTAAGTGTTGCAACAAGTGCCCTGGTCACCATGGCTGTAATTTTTGCCGGCGTACTTTTAATGACACCTCTGCAGCCGGTTCTTCAAAGCCCGGTGCTGGCCCCGGCTTTTGATAATGTCGTTCCGGCGCTGTTTGGCGCTCTTGGACTTAAATATTTTCTGAAGAGCCCAAAGATCGCTGTGATCCCGCTGATTCTGATGACATTACTGTGCGTATTTGTACCGGCGGCCATCTCACAGACGAGTATTTTAATCATCCCTGCCGGCGGCCTGGCCCTGCTCATCGGGTATGTATTATTTAAACAAGGAAAAATTTAGGAGGTACTAAAAGCAATGATCGCACTTTGGATAATTTTAGGGCTTGTGGCTATTTTGGCAGTACTGCTGCTGATCTGCCTGATACGCACGGTCACCGTCCACCCCACGCAGGCCATCCACGCAAAGCTCAATACGCCGGACCCGGCCCGCAGTGAAGCCTATGCCCGGTCGCTCTCAACGCTTGTACAGATCGAAACCATTTCAAGCCGGTTTGACGAGGACCGGTCCAAATTTTACCAGTTTCACGAAGCGCTTGAAAAAATGTTTCCGAGAATCCATCAAAATCTCGAAAAGCATGTGTTTAACGGCAGTCTGCTATTTAAATGGAAAGGAAAAAGTGATCAGGCTCCGATTTTATTAATGAGCCATCACGATGTTGTCGAAGCCGGCGGACAGTGGCAGCACGAACCGTTTTCCGGAGAGATTACCGGAGGCGCAGTATGGGGCCGCGGCACGGTCGATACAAAAGCCAGCCTGTTCTGCTTTTTCGAGGCAGTTGAGGAGCTTCTGGCCGACGGTTTTACGCCGGATTGCGATGTCTATCTGGCCAGCAGCTGTACAGAAGAATGGAGCGGCGAAGGCGCGCCCTTGACCGTTAAATATTTAAAAGAACAGGGCGTTCATCTGGCCATGCTCATCGATGAGGGCGGTATGATTATTGAAGACCCCATCGGCGGTGTGAAAGGCACCTATGCCATGATCGGCGTTCTTGAAAAGGGCTATGGCGATCTTAAGTTTACAGCCAAAAGCTCCGGCGGCCATGCCAGCGCTCCGACAAAAAACACGCCGCTGCCAAGACTCGGCGCCTTTATGCAGGATGTGGAAAAACATAATCCGTTTAAAGTGGCGTTTAATGATACCGTTAAAGAGATGTTTCGCCGTTTTTCTCCCAATATGAACTTCGGCATGAAATTTGTTTTTCGCAATCTCTGGCTTTTTGCCCCGCTTCTAAAGAAGCTGATGCCGGTCATCAGCCCGGCCGGGGCGGCAATGCTCCAGACAACCATCGCTTTTACAATGGCCGCAGGCTCCGACGGTTTAAACGTTCTCCCGCAGGAAGCCTATGTGACCGGAAATCTTCGTTTTATCCCCCATCAGGGAACGGATGAAAGTATTGAAGTCATTACCCAGGTTGCCAAAAAGCATCAGATTGAGACGGAAGTGATCTATAAGGATTATCCATGCCCCGTGGTCGATCACAATGGCCGCCCCTTTAAGCTTGTGGAAGAAACGATCCATAAAATTTATCCGGGCATCGGCGTATGTCCCTATACAATGACCGGCGGCACCGATGCCAAATATTACAGCGACATCTGTGAAAACGCCCTGCGCTTTGCGCCTTTATACATTAACGGCCAGCAGTATGCCAGCATCCACGGGATCGATGAAAATATCAACTGCGATTCCCTTCCGCTCGGCGTTGATTTCTACAAGGAAATCATCCGAAACGCCAAAAATGTATGACAGCATCGGCATACAGGGGCGGCACGATTCAAACCGTGTCATTTCTGGTCCTTTAAAAGAATGGCACGGGCCTGGCCGCTCATTGTAAGAATACAGATCAGGTTCGGTATCGCCATGGCCGCATTCATAATATCAGAAAAATTCCATACCGTCTGCAATGAGACAACTGCGCCTGTAAATGCACAGGCACAGTACAGCAGACGGTAACACAGCAGTGCCCGGCCGGGTGCTGCTTTTTTTAAAGCCGTTTTCCCGGTCAGGGAGCGGTCTGCTCTGCCCGGCCCGCTCTTTATTTTACCCCGGCAGAGCAGATATTCCAGCGCCACTTCGCCGTAATATTCCCATCCTATAATCGTAGCAAAGGCAAACATGGCAATTCCGGCCGTGATGAGTATCCGCCCGGCAGGTCCAAGGGCCGCTTCAAAAACAAGGCTCGTCAGAGCCGCGCCGCTCAGCGGTGCCCCGGAGGCATCCACAGCGCCCAAAAGCCCCGACGAAGCAATGGCAAGCCCTGTGGCCAGACAGACAACGATCGTATCAAAAAATATACTGCTCATCGCCATATAGCTCTGACGCACCGGATCATCCGTGCGGGCGCAGGCTGCGGCAATGGGCGCCGAACCAAGCCCGGCCTCATTTGAAAAAACACCGCGGGAAATACCAAAACGCATTGCATTTCCCATACCTGCCACGATCGTCCCGCCAAGGCCGCCGGCTAACGGTCTGAGCGAAAATGCCATCTGAAGCATTTCGGTCAGACCATCGGCAATATTTTCAAAATTGATTATAATGACCGCCGCCGTTGCGGCAAAATAAGCGATGGACATAACTGGCACTAAAATGCCGCACACCTTTCCGATAGAGGAAATCCCGCCCATAAGGACAAGCAGGCTAAGGGCCAGCAGAAGCATCCCGGTCAGTACCGCAGGTATTCCAAATGTATCGTTTAATGCTTCAGAAACCGAGTTTGCCTGAGTCATATTCCCCATGCCGAGCGAAGCGCCCAATGTGAAAACGCAAAAAAGTACGGCCAGCACCCTTCCCAGTGCCTTCGGACGAAAGCCGAGAGCGAGCACATACATCGGCCCGCCGCACACCGTATTGTCCGGTTTTTTACAGCGGTAATGCATCGTCAGGACACTTTCTGTCAGTCCGGATGCCATACCGATCAATGCAGACAACACCATCCACACAAGCGCTCCGGGGCCGCCCAATACCATGGCGGTGGCAACGCCGACAATATTTCCGGTTCCCATCATAGCCGCCATGGCTGTCATCAGCGACTCAAACGGCGAAATTTCACCGTTCCCGCTTCCGGACGGATGAAAAATATCCCCAATAACCTGGCGCAAAGCAAAACCGAGATTTCTCCACGGTAAAAATCGTAATCTTACAGTGAGAAAAATCCCGGTTCCGATAAACAATACAATGAGCCATGGGCCCCAGACCAGATCATTTAACTTTTCAAGAAAACGTTCCGCCACAGCGATCGCTCCCAAAGCATATTTTCTATAAGCTTATGCCGCAAAAGCCCCGTTTATGTCCGCCGGCAACGCGTGCCGCCATGAGCGGCAGGCCCCAAACACCTCGCGCCATGAGCCGCAAAACCAAAATGCCCCGATGCCATAGCCTAAGGATTCAAACGCCCTGCATCATGAGCCGCAAAACGCAAGCTCCATCAGATGCCAAGGAAATCCATGTAGGAACGCACGCTGTCAATTTCCTGAAGCATCTTATCTCTTCCCGAAGCAAATAAAAGCCCCTCATTGTACTTATAGTACCGTTCGCAGCCGTTTTCACGGATAAAATCTACCGCCGGACGGCTTGTATTAAGCTCTGTGATAAAAATGACCATTTCCTGGCTCTCGCCAAAGGCCTGCTCCATAAAATCAAAGGCCGCCGATAAATGGCGCTTACCCTGGTCCGTCAGCGTCTCCAGACGTCCGACTTCCTGCTCAAAGGCCGCCTTTACTGCATCAAAGCCGCCCATACGAAGGTGTTTTTGGGCATCGTAGAGCGCCCGGATCAGGGCGGCATCCGATCTTCGTGTCAGGACGTTTGCTTCAAGGGTACGGGTATGCTCTAAAAGCACGGCCTCCATGGCCGGTATGTCATCTCCGGCGGCTTTGACGGCTTTTAAAATATCATACAGCCGGGTTACCAGCATATTTTGTGCCTGCCAGTCTTTAAAATCTCCGCCAAGACATCCCATGAGCAGTCCGATCAGGCTGAGCTTTTCGTCAAAACGGGCGTCTTTTAGCCGCTCCAGTGTCTGCGGACGGATCGTGCCGCTAAGAATTTCTTCCACATGATAATCGTTTTTATACTGATTATACAGATCATAATAATTCGCAAAATCTTTGGCAATACCCGGATGCTGGACATACTGGCCGATCACGGTCTCATCAACCGGCATTTTTAAACACTCCAGGGCATCGATCATATAAGATAAATCCTCCCAGCCGCGGGCGGTTACAAAATGCTGGCCGGCCGCTGTGGTCTCGATCTGATAAAAATTTTCTTTTTTGATCTCAAGGTAGGTCAGGATCGACGGATGCACATGCCGCTCATAGGCATAGCTCTTCCACACCCCGAAATCCTCGGTAATATCCATTTTGCGCACCCGGTCAAGGGTGACAATGTCAAAGGCTTTTACAGATTTATTGTATTCCGGTGGGTTTCCGGCAGCAACAATAATCCAGCCATCGGGGATTTTATGATTGCCAAACATCTTTTTTTGCAGCAGCTGAAGCATCGTCGGGGCTAATGTCTCAGATACGCAGTTGATCTCGTCGAGAAACAAAATCCCCTCCGTTTTACCGGTAGCTGTCATAGCTTCATAGACGGCCCCGATAATCTCGCTCATTGTATATTCGGTGGCACGATACTGCCGTCCGCCGTAAGTATGCGTTTCAATCATCGGCAGTCCGATGGCACTCTGGCGGGTATGGTGGGTCATCGTATAGGCGACAAGCCCAATGCCGCACTCCACCGCGATCTGCTCCATGATCGCGGTTTTTCCGATTCCCGGAGGGCCAATGAGCAAAATCGGGCGCTGAGCTGTCACCGGGATGCGGTAGGTACCATTTTCATCCGTCAGCAGATAAGCCTTGACCGTATCTTTAATCTCCTGTTTTGCCTGTAATATATTCATCCTTCATTTCCCTTCTTTAAGTCCTCTGGTGTCATCACAAGCCTGATGGCCCAGGGCGGAACAAGGCGGTCACAATACGCTTTGTCCATAAAAATAAATGCGGTCTCAAAAGGCGGTCTCTGTGCCGGAAATGTACCATATCCGTCTGTAAAATAAATCAGCCCTTTAAGGTGCTTAAACTGTCCTTCTTCAATAAGCCGGGCCGTATAATCAAACACCGGACGAAAGTCTGTGCCTCCAAAACCGGATACGTCAAAATCTTCCATAAACTGTAAAAATTCATCCCGGTCTGTAATCACCGTATCTGAAGCAATGCCCGCATCACACTGGACAATGTGTACATTTATTTTTTTAAAAAAGCTTTCTCTGTCCGAAAGCATTCCGAAGGTTTCTTCAAGAAACAGCCGTACCGTCTCCGGCGGACAGGATTCCGATGTATCAATAGCAATGACAAACTCGTCGATTTTTTTGACATCCTTGTATTCCAGCGCTTCGATCAGCGGCATATTTTTATAATGCTCAAGACCGTAAGTGTAAAAAATATAGTCGAAGCTGTCATCATCGGGAACGATCTCCTCGCCCCAGGCTGCAAACTGCTGAAGAAATTTTCGGTAATCCGGGCGGGGACGGTGCTCAAGGCTTAACTGCATCAGCAAATCGCCGGCCGCATCGCCAAAATCCCTGGAAAACGTCTGCATGTTTGTCTGCATCTTTTCACTGATCTGCTTCCAATCCCCGGCGTTTTGTTTCCGCTGCTCCTGCGGACGCTGCTCATCCTCATGCTCCCAGAATTTATGGTCGTCCACAAGGAAAGCCCGGCGCATCCGGTCAAATTCCCGCTCTGAAATAAAATGCTCCTGAAGATAATGATAAATTCCCTGAGCACTTAAAACGCTCATCTCATTTTTAAGCCGGCCATACACATATTCCCTGTAATCACTTGGCGTCACATGCACGGCCGGCGCGGTCATACTGTCAATGAGCGACTCTGCCGCAATATCGCAGGCGAGATTCCAGCAGTCTTTATTTTTCCCCTGGCCGGAAAAATCATGTCCGAAAAGATTATGGATCAGCATATGCATATAGCAGCGGTTGACAAACACACGGTCCAGCGCGTAAGTATCCATCAGATACCTTGGATTAAACAAAATCGATTGCCCGTCTGTGCCAATACTGCGGGTAGACAGATTCATTTCAAAGCGCAGCCTTGAAAGCGCAATATCTAAAAAACGCATCGATACATACAGCTCATTGCGCGACAATGTCAAAATATGGATGCCGGTCTGCCTCAGCTTTTCTTTAATATCATTCATTCCAAAATCTCCGTCCCTAAAGCGTAAATTTTGACCTCAGGCTTTTTGCGATACCGCTATCTTCCGTTTTTCGGGCGGACATCAGCATCGCTGTCATCTGGGGACGTCCATAGCGCTGCGCCAAATCCAGCGCCAGCTTAAATGTCTGTTCATTTAAAAGCCCGTGGTCTAAAATATAGCCAAACATACGGGCGCTGCGGTCACTGTCTTCCCTGTCCGCCATGATTCTTTCTAAAATATCCGGCATGTGTGCGGACACATAGGCCACATAGCGTGCCCGACCTTCTTCTGAAAGGCGGTGCGGCCAGCACAGCCGGCCGGCGGCAATCTTAAACAGCGTAGCCGCATCGTCCTCTACCATAGCCAGCGGAAACACCGAATCATACTTTGCATAGTCAATATCCGCATCCCCGATGCTGATCCGGTAAGAATCCCCTGAACCGTAGGTTTCCCAGTTAAACTGACGGGCTTCGATCTCAGGCACATATTCATACTGATAATCCGTAAAGATCAGCCGGGCTTCATCCTCCGCCGCGCCGTCCGTATTCAGATAACGGATAGTCACATCGACCGCCTGAAATTCATCCTGCAAAATCGAGTTTAATCCATTGCCCTTTCCCGGTGCGATTTCCATAGTAATGGCCGACAGCTCAAGGCAGTTTTTAAACGCTCCATATCCGATGGCGGACAGCGCTGCGCCAAAAGAAATTTCCTTTAAAGCCATACAGTTATAAAAGGCATAATCTCCGACCTGACATACACGTTTTGGAAAGATAAAATGTTCAAGCTCCCGGCATTCCGCAAAGGCGTAGCTGCCGATGCGATTTACCGTCTCCGGCAGAATGACCCGTTTTAACCCGCGGCAGCCATAAAAGGCCCGCTCGCCGATTTCCGTCACACATTCACCGTCAATGTGCCCGGGGACACGAAAAACCGAAGCCGTTTCATCCTTCATAAAAGCCCTGGCGTCTGTAAATACACCTGCCATGTCACTCACCAAGTGTTTCGGTGATTGCCGCCGCGGTGGCTGTGTAAGCATGTTCTACGGCCTTAAGCTCTGCTAAAAATGCTTCCGGGCCGTCAGTGTCTTTAATGTCTTTTTGGGCCGGATGTCTAAGCTTCTCCACAAGAACGCCAATCGCTTCGTAAAGCTGCGTCAGTCCGAGATTTCCGGTAAGACCTTTTAATGTATGGGCCGCGCAAAATGCATCTTCCCAGCGTTTTTCGCGGAGTGCCTCCTGTAAAAGGCTGTAGCTTTCATCCTCAAGAAATTTTTTCAAAAAACGATAGTACAGGCTTTCTTTTCCCATCATGCGCCGCAGGGCGCTGTCATAATCGATTCCTGCCGCTATCAAGATGCGGCGGATCTGTTCGTTATCCATAAAAATTCTCCTTTAGCGATGGTCACCGAGAAACAAAATACCAATAGCCCCAGGGCCGGAATGGGCGCCGATACTTGGGCCTACCGGCTGGATCATAATGTTTTCATAGCCAAACTCCTGGCGCACCAAATCTGCCAGATAACGAGCATCCGCCTCACAGTCGCCGTGGACAACACCGATAAAGACCTGCTTGTCCCGATAGCTTCCCAGGCGGTCCGCCATATTTTTCACGAGAAGATTCAGTGATTTTTTGCGGCCTCTTGTCTTATCCAGGGCCACGAGCTTTCCTTCATTGTCCACATAAAGAATCGGTTTGATATTGGCCAGTGTACCGACGATTGCTGTGGTTCTTGAAAGGCGTCCGCCGCGGTAAAGATGATTCAGATCATCCACAGTAAACTGAACACACAAATGCGGCACAAGCGACTGAACATAGTCCGCAGTCTCTTCCAGCGTTTTTCCGGCAGCACGCATATTGACCGCAGCCTGGATGAGGATGCCCTCAGCCAGAGAAACGCTCAGCGTGTCGATCACGCAGATTTTCATTTCCGGAAATTCCTCCATCACTTCATTGGCCCCAGTCACGATATTGCTGTAACCGCCGCTTAAAGCCGAGGAAAAGCTGATATGCAAAATATCACGGCCGGATTTCGCGATTTCTGTAAATTTTTCAAGAATGACTGCCGGGTTGCTGGCCATTGTTGCCGCTTTCTTTTTGGCACGCATCGCTTCATAAAATTCGTGGATGGACAGCTCCTTTCCATCACCGTAAACCTCATCATCAATCGTATAATAATGCGGAATAACCAAAATACCGTTTTCGTCCAGGAACTTCTGCGGCATGTCCGAATTACTCTCTGTGGAAATAACAAAATCTCTCATCTTCACCAATCCTTTATCATTTTTCGTGGTAATCAAGCGGCAGCCTCCCGAAACATGATTTTGAGAGGCTGCCGCAAAACAACATTATTTACTTTTCTTACTTATCAGCAGCGGCATCCCTGATTGAGAAGCTGACTCTGCCCATCTTGTCCTTGCCCATGCACTTGGCTCTGACAATATCTCCGAGATGAAGCACATCCTCCACCTTATTGACACGGTGATTTGCCAGCTTGGAAATATGGACCATACCGTCCTTGCCCGGCGCAAATTCAATAAATGCACCAAAATCCTTAATGCTGACAACCTTGCCTTCATAGATGCGGCCTTCCTCAAATTCATTGACGATCATCTGGATGATCTTTACAGCCTTGTCAATGTTCTCTTTATTTACACCGCAGATCGATACGCTGCCGTCGTCTTCAATATCGATCTTTACATTTGTCTCATCGATGATCTGGTTGATTACCTTACCCTTCTGACCAACAACATCGCCGATCTTGGAAGGATCGATCTGAATCTGGATGATCTTAGGCGCATATGGGCCAACCTCCGGTCTCGGCTGTGCAATCACCGGTGTAAGTACCTCGTTGATAATAAATTCACGGGCTTCCTTTGCTCTGGCAATGGCTTCCTCAATGATCTCACGGGTAAGTCCGTGAATCTTAATATCCATCTGAATGGCAGTAATACCGTCATGGGTACCGGCCACCTTAAAGTCCATATCGCCGAAGAAATCCTCAAGGCCCTGAATATCGGTAAGCACCAGATAATCATCATCTGTATCGCCGGTCACAAGGCCGCAGGAAATACCCGCAACCTGCTTTTTGATCGGCACGCCGGCAGACATCAGTGACAGGGTGGAGGCACAGATACTTGCCTGAGAGGTTGAACCGTTGGATTCAAACGTTTCAGACACTGTGCGGATGGCATACGGGAACTCCTCAACACTGGGCAGTACCGGTACAAGCGCACGCTCTGCCAGAGCGCCATGACCGATCTCACGGCGTCCCGGGCCTCTGGAAGGCTTTGTCTCGCCTACGGAGTAGGACGGGAAATTATAGTGATGCATATAGCGCTTGGATGTTTCGGCCTCATCAAGCCCGTCCAGGCGCTGAGCTTCCGACAGCGGAGCCAGTGTCGTTACCGTACAGATCTGTGTCTGTCCGCGGGTAAACATACCGGAACCATGCGTTCTCGGAAGAATATCAATTTCTGCGGAAAGCGGACGGATTTCATTGATTGCACGGCCATCCGGACGTTTGTGATCTTTTAAGATCATCTTGCGGACCGTCTTTTTCTGGTACTGATATACCGCATCATCCAGAAGTGCCAGCCATTCTTCATTTTCAGCAAACCGTTCTGCGAGCATATCCTTGATACGGCTGATATTTTCCTCTCTGACCTGCTTTTCATCAGTAAATACAGCCTCTTCCATAGCTTCAGGAGGTACGATCTCCCGAATGGCATCCATCAGTTCCTCCGGAACCGCACAGCTTGTGTAGCTGTGCTTTGGCTTGCCGCACTCGGCAACGATCGTATCGATAAAAGCAATGATCTTCTGGTTGAGCTCATGGGCTGCAAAAATTGCTTCGATCATCTTGGCCTCAGGAACCTCGTTGGCCCCGGCTTCGATCATAATAACCTTTTCACGGGTGGAGGCTACGGTCAGCGCCAGGTCCGATGCTGCTTTCTGAGCTGCGGTCGGATTAAACACGAGCGCGCCGTCCACCAGGCCAACCTGCGTCATGGCACATGGGCCGTCAAAAGGAATATCGGAAATGGATGTGGCAATGGCCGAACCAAGCATCGCTGTCAGCTCCGGCGAGCAGTCCTGATCCACACACATAACAAGGTTGTTTAAGGTCACATCGTTGCGGTAGTCCTTCGGGAACAGGGGACGCATGGGACGGTCGATCACGCGGGCAGTGAGGATTGCGTTTTCACTGGCCTTGCCCTCGCGCTTGTTAAAGCCTCCGGGAATCTTTCCGACCGCATAGAGCTTCTCCTCATAATCCACGCTTAACGGGAAGAAATCAATGCCGTCTCTCGGCTTTTCGCTGGCAGTCGCTGTGGATAAAACAACCGTATCGCCGTAATGCATAAATGCTGCGCCATTGGCCTGAGCAGCCACACGTCCGATTTCTACGGTCAGTGTGCGGCCCGCCAGTTCCATAGAAAATGTCTTAAATTCTTTGTTGCGGATGATCGCTTTTGTCATAAATCAGACTCCTTTCATAAAAATAAATCCGGACCTTTACTTCATGGAGCGATCTCCGAAACTACTGAAAAAGCCACCAGTATGCCTGCTTTTGACCGGCTCTCATACCCTTTTCAGTGGTCTCGGTGTTTTGCGCTCAATGAAAAAAGCCTTTCGCACGAACAGGGTGGAAATAGTTCCACCCTGTCACTATTTCAGCCGTGGCTGACGTCTTTAATTGCTACTGCATCCAAACGCACAGTAACCATCGCAGATCCAAAAAATTACTTTCTAAGACCAAGCTTTTCGATGATGGCTCTGTATCTGTTGATGTCTTTTTTCTTTAAGTAGTCAAGCAGACCACGTCTCTGACCAACCATCTTTAAAAGACCACGTCTGGAGTGATGATCCTTCTTGTGTGTTTTAAGATGCTCGGTAAGCTCTGTAATTCTTGCGGATAATAATGCGATCTGAACCTCCGGTGAGCCGGTGTCCTCTGGTGTCTTGCCATACTTGGCAATGATCTCTTTTTTCATTTCTGTTGTGATCATTTTGTTTTCCTCCTTAAACATAAAAATGCCTTATGTTAAGATACGGTCGGAGTGCTCCGGTATCTGAACACAGGTTAAAAACTTACGCTCGTTTAGTATAGCACATCTGATAATTATTGTAAACCAGTTTTTTCTTGCAAATATTACAAAAACACGATAAGATAATACCCACAGAGGTTAAAGCCTCAACAGGACATACTATATTATAGAGAAAGTAGGGATCGCACATGAAACTCTGGGGCGGACGCTTTACGAAAGAGACGAACCAGCTTGTCCATAATTTCAACGCTTCTATCGCCTTTGACCAGAAATTTTTCAAACAGGATATTGACGGCAGCATTGCCCATGTCACAATGCTGGCTGCCTGCCATATTCTTACAGATGAGGAAAGCCAGACGATCATCACCGAGCTTAAGCACATTAAGGAGGAACTGATTCGCGGTGAGCTGGAAATTTCCCCGGAATATGAAGATATTCACAGCTTTGTGGAGGCTACGCTTATTGAGCGCACCGGCGATGTCGGCAAAAAGCTCCATACCGGGCGTAGCCGCAATGACCAGGTCGCTTTGGATATGAAGCTTTATATCCGTGACGAAATTACCGAGACCGACGCGCTTTTAAAAGAGCTGCTCGCAGCCATCCTCAGGATCATGGAAGCCAACATGCACACATATATGCCCGGCTTTACGCATCTGCAAAAGGCTCAGCCGGTCACACTGGCACATCATATGGGCGCATACTTTGAAATGTTTAAGCGGGACCGTTCCCGTCTGTCAGATATTTACCGCCGGATGAATTACTGCCCGCTGGGCGCCGGGGCGCTTGCCGGAACAACCTACCCCCTGGACCGGGAAATGACCGCCCGTCTCCTGAATTTTGACGGACCGACATTAAACAGCATGGATTCGGTGTCCGACCGCGACTACCTCATCGAGCTTTTAAGCGCCCTGTCCACCATAATGATGCACTTAAGCCGCTTCTGCGAGGAGATTATTCTCTGGAACTCCAATGAATATCAGTTTATCGAACTGGATGACGCTTATTCCACCGGAAGCTCCATTATGCCGCAGAAAAAGAATCCGGACATTGCCGAGCTTGTCCGCGGAAAGACCGGCCGGGTTTACGGCGCCCTGATCACACTGCTGACAACGATGAAGGGACTTCCCCTTGCCTACAATAAAGATATGCAGGAGGATAAGGAGCTGACCTTTGACGCCATTGACACCGTCAAGGGCTGTATAAAGCTATTTGAAGGCATGATTGCTACGATGAAGATCAATGCGGATGTCATGGAACGCAGCGCAAAGCGCGGCTTTACCAATGCGACCGATGCTGCGGACTATCTCGTAAACCACGGTGTGGCGTTCCGCGATGCCCACGGCATTATCGGCCAGATCGTTTTGTACTGCATTGATAAAGGGATTGCCATTGAAGATATGTCCCTTGAGGAGCTTAAGGCAATCTGCCCGGTTTTTGAGGCCGACATCTATGACGCGATTTCCTTAAAAACATGTGTCAATATGCGCAATACCATCGGCGGCCCGGGTGAAGCTGCCATGGCCGATGTCATAAAGCGCTGCCACGAATACATGGCTCAGAGCTGAACGCACCGCGCGTAGCTGAACGCACCGCGCGTGAGAATAACGCCGCAAAAATGACCACTTGCACAGTCTGAGGCATATTGCCCTTGTACACTGACGCTGCCGTACGCCAGTGTAGCATACGGATATGTGATATAACGACAGAAGGACCGCCCCATGAGGATCAAATCTTCATGGGCCAGTCCTTCTTTTTTGCGCAAAGCGCAAGACATTCGGTTTGCTCAGTGCTGTCTTACCTGCTCAATAAGCCTTTAATGTAACTGAGCGTTTTTTCACGCTGCACCATATCCATGCTGTTCCAGCAGTCCAACAGTTCTTTCTGGACACCCGTCACATACATGCGCTCTTCATCAACGTTAAAAAACTGTGAAAGAGTCAGTCCAAACGCGTAGGCGATTTTTTCCAGAGTATCAATGGACGGATTATTTCCACGATTGATCAGATTCGATAACGTCGACTGTGAAATTCCCGCCACTTTCGCCAAATGATATACAGTCCACTGTCTTTCTTCACGCAAGTCAGTGATTCTCTTAACCAAGTCCATACTGAGGGCGACTCCTTTCCATAATTTTTTCTTCGCTATTATACAACATTTTTAGCCAGACCATGCAGTTTAAACAAGTGGAATAGGTAATACTAAATTGAGCATCACTACAATATTGAGTATTATTCAATTTATAGTTGTATGGTATTGCAGCAATCCGTCCGATTACAGAAAGCTGCGGAAAGCATCATGATCATCGGAATCGAAGCCTTTAATATGGACATTGTCACGGGATATTCAGTTTTTATCAACCACATGAACATCCAGTTGGTCAAAGGGAATTGAGATGTGATTTTTGTCAAAATATTTTTTGATCGTCTCCTGCATTCCCCACTTAACCGGCCAGTAATCCTCGGATTTCACCCAAAAACGCAGCGTCATCTTGACCGCGCTCGGGTCAAAGCTGCGCACAAAGACCGTACAATCCTCATCCTCAAGCCGGCTGTCACAGTCGCCTGCTGCCAGCATCAGGACCTCCTTTACCCGGTCAATGTCCTCATCATAGCTGATGGACACGTCAAAGTCCAGCCGGCGCTTTTGCTCCTTCGTCGTGTTGATGACCGTGGAATTAGCCAGCGTTCCATTGGGTATCGTCACACAGCGGTTATCCGCAGTGATGATCTTCGTATAAATGACATCGATGGCCGTCACGGTTCCTTCATTCCCGTTATTATCAATAATAATATAATCTCCGACTTTAAACGGTTTGACGATGAGCAAAAGCACGCCGCCGGCGAAGTTCGTCAGACAGCCCTGCAGCGCCAGGCCAATGGCAATTCCCGCAGAGCCAATCAGCGCCACAATGGAGGACATCGGTATCCCCATGATCCCCACGACAATAATCACAAGCAGAGCCTGGAGCACTGTGCGCAGCACTGAGGATAAAAATCCGGACATCCCGTCATCCAGTCTGGATTTAAGCAGCAGCTTTTTGGCCCATTTACACAAAAACTTAATGATATACCAGCCGACCACAGCCACGATTGCCGCCTGGAGCAGTGTTGTGGCCAGTGCAATGGCCAGGTCTCCGAGCTTTTCCAGCCATATGGAAACGGTCGATGCGGACACGCCGGCCTGATCGATAATATTTCCCGCCTCCTCCAGCTCTTTCACTCCGGTTTCCAAATCTGATGCAAATTGTATAAAATGATTCATAGTCCGTCCTTTCCTTAATCTCCGGTGATTTAAAAATGCACTGCTCCGACCTTTTTTAAGCTTCGCAACAGTGCATTTTATCATTAGCAATCCGGGTTTATGATTTTTTTCTGATCCGTTTTGTCTTTTCCGCCACCGTTTCCCGGACCTTTGCGGCAGCAGCCTTTACAGTCTTATCTGCTTTTTCTGAAGCCGCGGCCCCTGTTTTTACGGCAGCAGTCTTTGAAGCCGCAGCTCCTGTTTTTGCGGCAGAAGTCTTTGAAGCCGCTGTGCTCTTTGCCGAAGCCCTGCGGCCGGAGCTCTTTTTGCTGTCAGCCTCTTTATCACCGGCCTTTTTATCGCTGCCTTTTTGGGCCGCGGACTTTTTAGCCGCTGACTTTTTAGCCGTGCTCTTTTCCGGAGCCTGCGGTGTGCATGTAAATACGCTCATAGCCATCGGCGCAACCGTGATGGTGATTGAATCTTCGCGGTCATCACACTCATCCTTTTTAGATTGCTTCAGCCGTGGGTTCACATGGCCCTGACCGCCGTAAATAAGCGCATCACTGTTAAAAATCTCTTTATACTTGCCGGCAAAGGGCACTCCGATCTTATGATTTTCATAAACGACCGGTGTGAAATTACATACGAACAGCAATGTCTCTTCCGGCACCTCTGTCTTTCTTAAAAAGACAACAATCGTCTCATCCGCAGAAATGCAGTTGATCCATTCAAAGCCGTCGGGACTGTTATCCAGCTTGTAAAAAGCCGGGTGCGACAGATAAAGATGGTTCAGGTCCCGGACATAGTCCTGCATCTTTTTATGCTGGTCATATTCCAGCATGAACCACTCCAGACTCTTGGCCTCGTTAAATTCAGTAAACTGTGCATACTCCTGCCCCATAAACAGCAGCTTCTTGCCGGGATGCCCCGCCATAAAGCCATAGGCCACACGAAGGTTATCAAACTTAGCCGAACCTTCGCCGGGCATCTTGCCGATCATCGAACATTTCCCGTGTACGACCTCATCGTGGGAAAGCACAAGAACAAAGGCTTCACTATATGCATACACCATACTAAAAAGCAATTCGCCGTAATGATACTTGCGGAACAGCGGGTCCAGCTTCATAAAGCCGGTAAAATCATTCATCCAGCCCATATTCCATTTGTAATCAAAGCCAAGCCCGTCCTCTTCCACCGGCCAGGTGATCTTTGGCCAGGCGGTCGACTCCTCAGCGATCATAATAACGCCGGGATTACGCTTTTTCATCATCGAGTTGAGATGCTTAAGCAGCTCGATGGCCTCAAGGTTTTCATTGCTTCCATACATATTCGGCAGCCACTCGCCGTCCTGCTTGCCATAGTCCAGATACAGCATGGAAGCAACCGCATCCATGCGGATACCGTCGGCATGGTACTGCTCGACCCAGTAAAGCGCATTGGCAATGAGGAAATTGCTCACCTGGGGACGGCCATAGTTAAAGATCAGCGTTCCCCAGTGGGGATGTGTGCCACGCCGCGGGTCCGGATGCTCATAAACGCAGCTCCCGTCAAAACGGGCAAGACCGCCTAAGTCCCGCGGAAAATGTGCCGGTACCCAGTCAAGGATCACGCCGATGCCCTGCTGATGCATGTAGTCCATAAAGTACATAAAATCGTCCGGCGTTCCATAGCGGGATGTCGGGGCATAATAGCCGGTCACCTGATACCCCCAGGATTCATCCAGCGGATGCTCCATCACCGGCATCACTTCAATCTGCGTTTATCCCATATCTTTGACATAGTCGGCGATCATCGGCGCCAGCTCTCTGTAATTATAAAAATAGCGACCATCCTCTTCATCCGGCTTTTTAAAGCCGCCAAGATGGAGCTCATAGATGAGCATCGGCTCTGAACGGGTCGCCTCTGCGTCCCGGTGCGCCATCCAGGACGCATCCTGCCACTGATACTTATGAATATCATAGACAATCGAAGCGGTATCCGGGCGAACCTCTGTGTAATAGCCGTACGGGTCGGATTTCAAGACAACCGTATCTCCTTTGATCTTCACCTCATACTTATAAATGTCCCCTTCTTTAAGGCCGGGAATAAAAAGCTCGTGGATGCCGCAGTCATCCAGGCGCTGCATCGGATAGCGGCGGCCGTCCCAGCTGCAAAAATCACCAACAACGCTGACACGGACCGCTTCCGGAGCCCAGACGGCAAAATGTACGCCGGACACGCCGTCAATCGTTGTCACATGGGCGCCCAGAACACGATACAGTTCATAATGGATACCGGCATTGAACTTTTTAATATCTTCCACAGCGATCTGTGACGGGAAGGCATAGGGATCGCCCTGGGTCACCGCCTGCTCTTCGCCATAGTCCACAATATATTCATACGGAAACAGCTTTGTTCCGTCCACAAGCACTGCAAAATAACCGCCCTCATCGGCCTTCTCCATCGGGTACAGACTGCCGTCATCTAAGGCTTTGACTGTTATGGCAGCCGCCTCAGGATTAAATGCGGCGATTAATATGCCGTCAGGCGTTACCCTGGGTCCGAGAATCTGACGCGGACGATCATGTTCTGAATACACTAAAGCTTCAATCTCCGGCCATTGCATTTTTGAATATAGTTTTTCATCCATATATGTATCCTCCATCATAAGATGTCAGGGTCAATCATAGGCTGCCCTGATATTAGACATATTATACCATGCCCGCCTCTGCGGCCATCATATGCCTGCGCACGGATGCGTACTTTTGCGCATCTGTATGCTCCCTTCGGTCGCCGCGCAATAGACGCGGTATAATAGCCACTCTGTGGCTATTATATTATGCCCGCATCCGCGGCCACAATATGGCTGCGCCCGGATGCGTACTTTTGCGCACCTGTATGCTCCCTTCGGTCGCCGCGCAAAAGACGCGGTATAATAGCCACTCTGTGGCTATTATACCATTTTCCCCCTGAAATTTCTATGCTTTGTATGCATGTTAGACAAATTTTCTTTCGACAAAAATGACACCGGACATCCTGCACGGCGGCGCCTGCGGATTTATTGACATGACATATGAAATTTGGTAAAATATTTGCGCAGGCGGCCGGATATTAACGGCCGTACCGCTGCCGAATACTCTGACACAAGGCCGCCATTTGCGCGGCATGAACATACAGCAAAAGAAAGGATGTCAAAGATGCCTAAAATTAACGAAAACTATTTAAATCTCAAGGAAAGTTATCTTTTTTCAGAGATCAACCACCGTGTTGCCCAATATACCAGCAATCATCCCGACCAGAAGGTTATCCGCCTCGGGATCGGCGATGTGACCCGTCCTTTAAGCCCCGAGGTCATCAACGCACTTCATGAAGGCGTCGACGATATGGCCAGCGCCGATACATTTAAAGGCTATGGCCCGGAGCAGGGCTACGATTTTCTGCGCAGCCGCGTGTCCGAATACTATAAGAGCCACGGGATCACCATCGACCCGCAGGCCATTTTCATCTCCGACGGCGCCAAAAGCGATACCGGAAACATTACCGATATTTTCGGCGATGATAATGTCATTTTGATCCCGGACCCGGTCTATCCGGTTTATGTAGATTCCAACATTATGTGCGGCCGCAGGATCACTTATATTTCGGGCAACGCCGAGAACGGTTTCCTTCCGATGCCGGATAAAAATGTTCATGCGGATCTGATCTATATCTGCTCTCCGAACAATCCTACCGGTGCCGTTTACAGTCTCGACCAGTTAAAGGAATGGGTCGATTATGCCCTGGAAAATGAAGCGGTGATTCTTTTTGATGCCGCTTATGAGGCATTTATTTCCGATCCGTCCCTGCCAAGAAGTATCTTCGCAGTGGAGGGTGCTAAAAAGTGTGCGATCGAGTTCTGCTCTCTTTCCAAAACCGCCGGCTTTACAGGAACCCGCTGCGGCTACACCATCGTCCCCAAAGAGCTTGTATTTAAAGCATCCGACGGGCGCGAGGTTTCTTTAAATGCCCTCTGGAACCGCCGCCAGACAACAAAGTTCAACGGCACCTCCTATATCATCCAGAAAGGCGCTGCCGCTGTATTTACCGAAAAAGGCATGGCTCAGTGCATGGAAAATATTGCGTATTACAAAGAAAATGCCCGCATTATCAGCGAGGTATTTGATCGAAAAGGAATCCGCTATTTCGGCGGCCAGCATTCGCCTTATATCTGGTTTGAGTGCCCTAACGGCATGGATTCCTGGGCATTTTTCGATGAACTTTTAAACAAGGCCCAGGTCGTTGGGACACCCGGCGCCGGCTTTGGTGAAAACGGCAAAAACTTCTTCCGTCTCACAGCGTTCGGCACAAAGGAAAATACGATTGAAGCCATGGCCCGCATTGAAAAAATGCTCGGCTAAAAACTAAACAAAAACAGCCAAAGGTTCGGCAAAATGATTGTTATCCGCCGGACTTTTGGCTGTTTTTTTATTTTTTTAAACGAACACCCGGGCGCTTTTTCCCTTCCCAGAGTACATAAATCAGCGTATAGCAGGCCATGATCCCGGACACGATTGGCGCAATCCTTCCAAGCATCCCGAGGTTGTCCGCAAAGTATCTTCCAAAAAGATAGACCATCGGGATGCGCAAAAGAAGCGCCCCGGCACTGCAGCTAACCATCGTCCACACGGTTTTGGACTTTCCGTTGAGATAGCCGTTCAGGCAAAAGACAATCGTGACAAGAATATAATCATAGCTGCATGACTTAAAGAACGGAATACCGGCCTTAATAACATCGGTATCAGAGGTAAATACGCCGATCATAGACTGAGGGCTTAACTGTGCCCACAGCCAGAACAGCACCGACACAAATAGAGCAAAGCTTAAGCCATACCACAAAGACTTCCGGGCACGGCCATAGGTTTTTGCGCCATAGTTTTGCGCGGTGATCGCAGCCAGCGCATTGGCCATAGACGTGGCTGAAAGCATGGCAAATACATCATATTTGCTGCTGATCCCCACCACGGAGGCCGCATAAACGCCGCAGCTATTCATTACTGCTGTCAGATATAAAAACGAGATACGCACCATCATCTCCTGAAGCGAGATGGGAATCCCGACCCGGGCAAGCTCCGCAGCCAGCGCGCCGACAACCCGGAAGCTGGCCGGCTTAAAGTCAAACAGGAAATCTTTCTTTTTCAGATAGATAATGGCAACGGCCATACTAAAGGCCTGGGAAATGACTGTCGCATAAGCGGTCCCCGACACACCGAGGCCGAAATACCGGACAAAAACAAAATCCAGGATGATATTAAGCACGCAGGCAACCGCCACAAAAATCATCGGCCGCGTAGAGTCACCGTACCCCCGCAGGATCGCACTGATGGCATTATAGCCGCAGATAAACACATTTCCGGCCATACAGATTGTTACATACTGCATCGTCAGTGAAAACGATTCCTCCGGCGTCTTAAGAAGCGATAAGATCGGACGCTCCAGAGCGATCATGATTACCGTAAGGGCAAGTGCCACAAAGAAAAACACCGTAAGGGTCGTGCCGATTGCCTGGCGCACCCGGTCGTAGCGCTTTTCTCCCATATATTTTCCGATAATGATCGTGCTGCCAAGGGTCAGCCCGGATACAAGGCTTGTAATGATCTGCGTCACCTGTGTTCCCGTAGATACGGCCGCCACGCTCCTGGCATCACAGTACTGCCCCACAACAAATAAATCCACAGCACCATAAAGCGACTGCAAAATATTTGCCAGCAAAAACGGGATGGCAAAGACAAACAGTGTTTTTAAAATACTTCCTTCGGTGAGATTGGTTTTATTCATAGGCTGCCGCTCCCGTGCCGATAAGATGGATAAACAGCCCCGAACGCAGCTTTGGCTCAAACCAGGTGGATTTTGGCGGCATCAGCCCGTGATTATCCGCCACTGCAAACAGCTCCTCCATGGATGTGGGATACATAGCAAAGGCTGCAGCAAAGCCATGCCGGTCGCAATAATCCGCCAGCGCCTGAGAATCCTTAAGCCCGCCCACAAAATCGATCCGTTTGTCTGTGCGGACATCCCGGATGCCAAAAACCGGCTCAAGGACAGCCTTCTGTAAAATTGAAACATCCAGAGAAGCGATTACATCCGAAGGATCGGGAGATATTTTTGTTTCAAGAAGATACCACTGCCTGTCCAGATACATGCCGATGGCTGCCTTTTTTTCCGGGAAAGGCTGCCCCTTGGGCGGCATACCGGTCATCAGAGTCACGTTAAAATTCTTATCTAACAGGGTCAGCAGCTCATTTTTGCTGTGTCCTCCAAGGTCCCTCACAAGCCGGTGGTAGGGCATGATCTTTAAATCTGTATCCGGAAATAAAACACATAAAAAACGGTCGCTCTCGTCACCGGTCTCCTGCTGCGGTAAATATCCCAACGCTTCACGGCGCCTGAGCGCAACCTTCACAGCGGAAGCGGCCCGGTGATGGCCGTCTGCAATATAAATATCCGAAATATTTAAAAAGCATTGGTGCACCGCCGCAATATCCGCCGCATCATCGATCCGCCATACCCGCTGAATAACACCGTCCGGCGCTGTAAAATCATAAAGCGGCGTTTCGGACATGACACGCCCTGTAATCTGCGCAAGTGTCTCATGCGCCCGGTACGCCAGAAAAATAGGCCCGGTCTGGGCCTGGCACGCCTCAATATGACGGATACGATCCATTTCTTTGGATTCCCGTGTGTTTTCGTGCTTTTTAATAACCTGAGCCAGGTAATCATTGACGCTGGCACAGGCAACAATTCCCGTCTGGGACCGCCCGTCCAGCCGCTCCTCATAAAGATAATAGCATGGACGGTCATCCTGAATAAAATACCCGCGTCCAATCCAGTCCCAGAGAACCTCTCTGGCTTTGTCATATACCCGGGGATCATAAATATCAACGGAATCGTCAAACCACGTTTCCGGGCGGTCGATGTGCAGAAAAGACATGGGCTCTCTTGTCACCTCTGCCAGCGCATCCGCCCGCTTATAAACATCGTAAGGCAGCGCTGCGATCCGCCCGGCAATATCCTGCCGGGGGCGCACTGCGCAAAAAGGTTGAATATCTGCCATTTTACTTAATCACGCGGACTTTAACAATACCTTCGATCCTGCGAATATCTTCCACCATCTTTTCAGAAGCCGGCGCCGCAAGGTCAATCAGCGTGTAAGCCCAGTCACCTTTACTTTTGTTGATCATGTCCATAATGTTAATGCCATCGGCCGCACACACACTGGTGAGCTGAGCGATCATATTGGGGATATTGCGGTGATTGACCGCAATACGGCCGGTACAGGTGCACACGCCCATAGTGCAGTCCGGATAATTGACAGAATGGGTAATATTGCCGTTCTCAATATAATCTCTCAGCTCGCGGACTGCCATTACCGCACAGTTGTCCTCCGACTCCTCTGTGGATGCGCCCAGATGAGGGATTGCGATCACATGCTCCAGATTGGCCGTTCTTGCATTGGGAAAATCGGTAACATAGCGTTTTACTTTGCCCCCGGCAAGTGCCTTTTCCATAGCCTCTTCATCCACCAGCAGGTCTCTGGCAAAATTTAAAATTACAACGCCGTCCTTCATTTTGGAAAAGGCATCAGCGTCAATCATCTTTCGTGTAGAATCCATCAGCGGCACATGGATCGTAATATAATCGCACTGGCTGTAAATATCGTCCAGACTGTCAATATGATGAATATCTCTGGAAAGGTTCCAGGCGGCGTCTACGGAAATAAACGGGTCATAGCCGTATACTTCCATGCCGAGACGGTTGCAGGCATTGGCAACAAGTACGCCGATGGCGCCAAGGCCAATAACGCCGATCTTCTTGCCGGCAATTTCGCTGCCGGCAAACTGCTTCTTGCCTTTTTCTACGAGCTTAGCCACATCCGGGTCTTCTCTGACAGACTGAACCCAGTTAATGCCGCCCACAATATCTCTGGCCGCTATGAGAAGTCCGGCGATCACCGCTTCCTTAACGCCGTTGGCATTCGCTCCGGGCGTATTAAATACGACAATACCTTTCTCGGCACATTTATCCAGAGGAATATTATTCACACCCGCGCCGGCTCTTGCCACAGCCTCAAGCTGATCCGGAAGCTCCATATCATGCATGGATGCACTGCGCACAAGAATCGCATCCGCTTCCTGCGTATTTTCCACAACACAATAATCTTTTGTAAACAGCTCCATTCCAAGCGGGGAAATGGGATTTAAACATTTTACCTTGTACATATGAATCACCCTCAATTTTTTGTTTTCCCGGCAATCCCGTCCGGGCACAGAGATCACTACCGGTTGTTTGCCTCAAATTTCTTCATAAAATCCACAAGCGCCTCGACACCTTCTATCGGCATGGCGTTATAAATGCTTGCACGCATTCCGCCAACGGTACGGTGGCCTTTAAGATTTTCAAAGCCTGCTGCCTTGGATTCACTGATAAATTTTGCGTCCAGATCAGCATCGCCGGTAATAAACGGCACATTCATCAAAGAACGGCTGGCCGGTTCAACGGTACCTTTAAACAGTTCACTCTGATCCAGGAAATCATAAAGAATCTTTGCTTTCTTTTCGTTGATCTCCCTGCGTTTTTCCAGGCCTCCGGTCTTTAACAGCCATTTAAAGACTTTGCCGCAGATATAAATGCCATATGCCGGCGGTGTATTGTACATGGAACCATTATCGGCATGAATCTTATAGCGGAGCATGGTCGGCGTACCCGGGAGCACATCTTCGGTGATAAGATCGCTGCGGATAATGCAGATGGTTACACCAGCCGGTCCGACATTTTTCTGGGCTCCGGCATAAAGCATGGCGTATTTTGTCACATCTACCGGCTCCGATAAAAAGCATGAGGAAACATCCGCGATAAGGTCTTTTCCCTTTGTGTTCGGTAACGTCTTAAACTTTGTTCCGTAAATCGTATTGTTTTCGCAGATATACACATAGTCCATATCTTCCGTGATTGGCAGGTCTGAGCAGTCCGGAATATAAGAAAATGTCCGGTCTGCCGAGGAGGCCAGCTCCACAGCCTCGCCAAAAATCTTGGCTTCTGCAAATGCCTTTTTAGCCCACTGGCCTGTAACGATATATCCGGCCTTGCGGTTTTTCATAAAGTTCATCGGGATCATGGCAAACTGAGTCGAAGCGCCGCCCTGAAGGAACAGTACCGTATAGTTATCCGGAATCCCCAGCAATGTTCTTAAATCCGCTTCCGCTTCTTTGATAATCGTATCGTATACCTTTGAGCGGTGACTCATCTCCATTACAGACATGCCGCACCCTCTGTAATCAAGCATCTCGTCAGCGGCTTCCTTAAGCACTTCTTCCGGCAATACAGCCGGCCCTGCCGAAAAATTATAAACTCTATGCATTATTTCCTCATCCCTTCTATAAAAAATTTATAGCTAAGCCGCGCAGCTGCGCGGCTTAATATCATTGTTATTTTCCGTTTTACAGGTCTTCCTCTGCAAATACTTCTGAAAGTGAAGCTCCGGGGGCAACCATAGGCCATACCTTATCATCACAATCGATCACACACTCAATGACAACGGGTACTTTGGAAGTCATTGCCGTGCGGATGGCCGGTTCAAGCTCTTCATTTTTTGTCACACGGATTCCCACAGCGCCAAGCGCTTCCGCTACCTTCACATAATCCACTTTATCGTTAAGTATTGTATTCGAATAGCGCTGGCCGTAGAACAATGTCTGCCACTGACGCACCATGCCGAGCACATGATTATTAAGAATCACTTCGATCACCGGAATATTATACCGGGACGCAGTCGCCAGCTCATTCATGTTCATCCGAAAACAGCCGTCGCCTGCAATATTAAAGACAAGCTTATCCGGGCATCCAAGCTTCGCTCCGATGCTGGCGCCAAGGCCAAAGCCCATTGTTCCAAGGCCGCCGGAGGTGATGAGCTTTCTTGGCCGGTCATATTTGAAAAACTGCGCTGCCCACATCTGATTCTGTCCGACTTCGGTGGTGATGATCGCATCGCCGCCGGTCATCTCGTAAATCTTTTCCACAACCCCCGGACCTGTAAGGCCTTCTTTGTGATAGGTCAGCGGATAGGTGCGCTTAAGGCTGTAAATATGGTTCAGCCATTCGGTATGCTCCAGGCGCTCAATACGGGCATTGAGACGTCTGAGAACGACCTTTGCATCGCCGATGATACTGCAGTCGCACGGAATATTTTTGTTGATCTCCGCCGCGTCCACATCAATATGGATAATTTTGGCATTCTTTGCAAAGGTGGATGCATTTCCCATTACCCGGTCGGAAAAGCGGGCGCCGATTACAATAAGGAGGTCGCACTCCGTCACACCGAGATTCGATGTTTTTGTGCCGTGCATTCCGAGCATTCCAGTATAATTTTTATCCCGGCCGTCAAAAGCGCCTTTGCCCATAAGGGAATCGGCCACGGGTGCCTGGATTTTATCAACAAAACGTTTGAGTTCCTCAGAAGCATCCGATAAAACCGCGCCGCCGCCGACAAAAACAAACGGCCGCTTGCTGTGGAAAATCAGCTTTACAGCTTCATCCAGGTCCTCTTCCCGAATCTCATCGACAAGACGCACGATTTCTTCGGGCTTTTTATACTCATACTCTGCCTTTAATGATGTGATGTCCTTTGGAATATCAATATGTACCGGGCCGGGCCGTCCGGTCTGCGCAATCGTAAATGCGCTCCGGATCGTGTCGGCCAGCTTATTAACATCCTTAACAATATAATTGTGTTTTGTAATAGGCATCGTGATGCCTTTTATATCGACCTCCTGGAAGCTGTCCTTTCCGAGAAGGCTCACACCAACATTGCATGTGATTGCAACGACCGGGATCGAGTCCATATAAGCAGTGGCAATTCCGGTCACGAGATTGGTGGCGCCGGGGCCGCTTGTAGCCATACAGACACCAACCCTGCCCGTCGCTCTGGCATAGCCGTCTGCCGCATGGGCCGCGCCCTGCTCATGGGATGTCAGGATGTGACGGATTTCGTCACTATGTTTATATAATTCGTCATAAACATTTAAAATGGTGCCGCCGGGATAACCAAACACCGTATCCACGCCCTGCTCCTTTAAACATTCAATAACGATCTGTGCACCAGTTAACTGCATTCTTCTGCCGCCTTTCAGTCTTTTTTAATTTCCAGGACAGCTCCGCGGTTTCCGCTCGTAACCATGGCCGCATATCTTGCCAGGTATCCGGTCGTTACCTTCGGCTCTCTTGGCTGCCATTTTGCCCGGCGTGCCGCAAGCTCCTCGTCGGAGAGGTCCACATTGATGGAATTTTCAGGGATATTAATCTTAATCGTATCGCCCTCTTCGATCAGCGCAATAGGGCCGCCCACAGCGGCTTCCGGTGAAATATGGCCGATGGATGCGCCGCGGGATGCACCGGAGAAACGTCCGTCTGTGATAAGCGCCACGCTGGAACCGAGCCCCATACCGGCAATCGCGGAGGTCGGATTTAACATTTCTCTCATGCCCGGGCCGCCTTTGGGGCCTTCATAGCGGATCACCACAACATCTCCGGCAACGATCTTTCCGCCCTTGATCGCGGCAATGGCATCCTCCTCACAGTCGAAAACTCTGGCCGGGCCTTCATGGACAAGCATCTCCTCAGCCACAGCGGAACGCTTGACAACGCTGCCGTCCGGTGCCAGGTTTCCGGTCAGTACCGCCAGGCCACCGGTAGCACTGTACGGATTTTCTACCGGACGGATCACTTCAGGATTCAGATTCATACAGTTTTTAATGTTCTCGCCCACAGTCTTTCCGGTAACCGTCATGCAGTCCAGATTTAAAAGATTAAGCTTGGACAGCTCATTCATGACCGCATACACACCGCCGGCTTCATTAAGGTCCTCCATGTAGGTCGGGCCTGCCGGAGCCAGATGACACAGATTCGGAGTTTTGGCACTGATCTCGTTGGCAAAGGTAATATCAAAATCCCAGCCGATCTCATGGGCGATAGCCGGAAGATGAAGCATACTGTTTGTGGAGCATCCAAGAGCCATATCCACAGTCAGTGCGTTTAAGATGGCATCCTTCGTCATAATATCTCTCGGGCGGATATTTTTGCGGTACATTTCCATCACGGCCATACCGGCGTGCTTTGCAAGCTTTAAGCGCTCGGAGTATACAGCCGGAATCGTACCGTTGCCTTTTAAGCCCATACCGAGCACTTCAGTCAGACAGTTCATGGAATTCGCGGTATACATACCGGAACAGGAACCACAGGTCGGGCATACTTTATTTTCAAATTCCTCAACCTCCTCAGCAGTCATTGTACCGGCAGCATAGGAGCCTACGGCCTCAAACATACTGGAAAGGCTGCGTTTCTTGCCATGTACATGACCGGCAAGCATCGGGCCGCCGGATACAAATACTGTGGGAACGTTAATACGCGCAGCGGCCATTAACAGACCGGGAACGTTTTTATCGCAGTTGGGAACCATGACCAGTGCGTCAAACTGATGTGCCAGGGCCATAGCCTCTGTGGAATCCGCAATCAGATCGCGGGTGACAAGAGAATATTTCATGCCGACATGTCCCATGGCAATACCGTCACATACGGCAATAGCCGGAAATACGATCGGTGTTCCGCCGGCCATAGCTACGCCCATCTTTACTGCTTCTACGATCTTATCCAGATTCATATGACCCGGAACGATCTCATTGTAAGAGCTGACAATGCCTACCAGCGGTCTTTCCAGCTCTTCCTTGGTCATGCCCAGGGCATTGAACAAAGAGCGGTGAGGCGCCTGCTGCATACCTGTTTTTACTGCATCACTTTTCATAATATTTTTACCATCCTTCTTTATACTTTTTTACGGAGATGCCGCGCGCTGCGCGGCATAAATTGTGCTAAACCGCCTTTGCGATCGCGCTGCCCATATCGCTGCAGCTTAAGCATGTCATTCCTTCAGACATAATATCCACGGTGCGCATTCCCTGCTCAAGCACCTTTTGCACAGCTGCTTCCACAGCGTCCGCTTCCTCATCCAAATCCAGAGAATAGCGCAAAAGCATCGCCGCCGAAAGAATCGTCGCAATGGGGTTGGCGATATTTTTCCCGGCAATATCCGGCGCGCTTCCGTGACTTGGCTCATAAAGGCCGAGCTTTGTACAGCTTAAGCTGGCCGATGAGAGCATACCGATGGAGCCTGTAATCTCGCTGGCCTCATCGGACAAAATATCGCCGAACATATTTTCTGTCAGAACAACGTCAAACTGACGGGGATTTTTAATAAGCTGCATCGCACAGTTATCGACAAGCATATGTGAATAGGAAACCTCCGGATAAGCTTTAGCGACCTCATCTACGACCTTGCGCCACAGACGGGATGAATCAAGGACATTGGCCTTGTCCACACTTGTCAGGATTTTGCGGCGTTTCATGGCCATCTCAAAGCCTTTAACCGCAATGCGGCGGATTTCATTTTCATCATAGGTCAGAGAATCATACGCTTTAAGTACGCCGTTTTCCTCAACGGTCCGGCGCTCGCCAAAATACAGTCCGCCGGTCAGCTCACGCATGATGACCAGGTCAAAACCATCGCCGACGATTTCTTCCTTAAGCGGGCACGCCGCCTTAAGCTCTTTATATAAATATGCCGGACGCACATTGGCAAAAAGCCCCAGTGCCTTTCGGATGCGCAAAAGTCCGGCCTCCGGGCGCAGCTCCGGTGCCAGCTTATACCATGGAGATGTGGTCGTATCTCCTCCGATGGACCCCATGAGCACTGCATCGCTGGCCTTGCAGGCATCGATTGCCTCATCGGTCAGCGGAACGCCTGTGGCATCAATGGACGCACCCCCTAAAAGCACATCTGTATATACAAAATGGTGATGATATTTTTCGGCAACCCGATCCAGCACCTTGACCGCCTCGCCGACGATCTCCGGGCCGATCCCGTCGCCGCGGATCACCGCAATCTTAAATTCCATAATACTTACCTCGCTTATCGTGTCGTTATGTCTATGCGTTTCTCTATATCATAGCAAATTTCGCGCGCTTTTTCAAGCCTTTATCACTTTAACCAATTAAACAGCCATAAAACACCGCCGGGGCCACCGCCTGAGGAAAAATCCCCCGGTGATCGCCCCGTTTTTAATTCTTGTGTCAGCCGCTTTAAATCTCTTATGATTGCTGGTTCATATAATTAATCAATCCGCCAGCCTGGATAAGCTCCTGCATAAACGGCGGGAAAGCCTGACCTTTAAAGCTTGTACCCTTTGTTTTATTATAGATCATACCGCTGTCAAAATCGATTTCCACCTCATCGCCCGCGTCAATGCCTTCGCTGGCCTCCTTGCACTCGATGATCGGAAGGCCGATATTAATGGCATTGCGGTAGAAAATCCGTGCAAATGTCTCGGCAATGACACAGCTGATTCCTGAAGCCTTGATCGCCATGGGCGCATGCTCTCTTGAGGAACCGCAGCCGAAATTTTTACGCGCCACAATAATATCGCCGGGTGAAACCTTCTTTACAAAATCCGCGTCAATGTCCTCCATGCAGTGCTTTGCCAGCCCTGCGGCATCGGTGGTGGCCAGATGTCTGGCCGGAATGATCACATCTGTATCGACATTATCGCCATATTTAAAAACGTGTCCGCATGCTTTCATTGTTCGTTACCTCCTATAATCCCAGTTCTGCCGGGCCGGAAATCTTTCCGGTAACCGCACTGGCTGCCGCAACTGCCGGGCTTGCCAGATAAATCTCACTTGTCACATGACCCATACGGCCGACAAAATTGCGGTTTGTCGTAGATACACAGCGCTCATGCTCTGCTAAAATTCCCATATAACCGCCAAGACATGGGCCGCAGGTCGGAGTGCTTACGATGGCGCCGGCTTCGATAAAGGTTTTAATATAGCCCGCCTCCATGGCATCCAGATAGACCTGCTGAGTTGCCGGAATGATGATCACACGCAGCCCGTCAGCCACCTTGCGGCCCTTTAATACCTCGGCTGCGATCTTAAGGTCCTCCAGGCGCCCATTTGTACAGGAGCCAATCACCACCTGATCGATCTTAATATCGCCGACCTGATCGATTGTGTGGGTATTTTCAGGAAGATGCGGGAACGATACGGTCGGCTTTAACGTACTCAGATCGATCACATATGTCTCGTCATATTCCGCATCGGCATCCGCCTCAAAAATCCTGTAAGGCTTTTGTCCGGTCTTTTCAAAAGCATCCTTCTTCTCCGGGCTCATATGAGCTTCAATATACGCGATGGTCTTTTCATCGACCGGGAAAATACCGTTTTTGCCGCCAGCCTCAATGGCCATGTTGGCAATGGTAAAGCGGTCGTCCATGGACAGCCAGGCAATACCGTCGCCTGTAAATTCCATAGATTTATACAGTGCTCCGTCCACGCCGATCATGCCGATGATGTGCAAAATAATATCCTTTCCGGAAATCCACGGCGCCGGCTTGCCGGTAAGGACAAACTTCAGTGCAGAAGGCACCTTAAACCAGGCTTTTCCGTAAGCCATACCCACAGCGGCATCCGTGCTCCCCACACCTGTGGAAAACGCACCGAGCGCACCGTAGGTGCATGTGTGAGAATCGGCGCCGATTACTGTATCTCCGGCCGTGACAATGCCTTTTTCCGGTAAAAGGGCATGTTCGATTCCCATCTGCCCGACCTCATAAAAATGAGTGATCTTGTTGGAACAGGCAAATTCACGCATACATTTACAGTTCTGAGCCGACTGTATATCTTTGTTCGGTGAAAAATGATCCGGCACAAGGGCGATCTTATTTTTATCAAAAACGCCTTTTTTTGTAAATTTGTCCATCTCTTTTATAGAAACCGGACCGGTAATATCATTGGCAAGCACCATATCAAGATTTGCCATGATCAAATCTCCGGCAGCAACACGCTCCAGTCCTGCCGCATGGGCTAAAATCTTCTGACTCATCGTCATTCCCATCGTACATTCCTCCTGAATCCTATTAACCCGAGGCTGCGCAGTCCGTGTGTAGCCCGGGTATGAAAAATAACATTTAAGCATCCGGTTAAAGCCGGACATTGATTTTCTTGTTGCTATCATAGCACATTTCCTGATATAATTGAAATACATATTAAGAATATTTGTTATAGCCATATGGAATACCGTGTCATAAAATACCCTGTCATAAAATACCTGTGTATATACCCAAATTGTCTCTTTCGTTTTGCAGCCGTCAAACAGCAGTGTTATTCTGCGCAGCACATTATAGGAGCAGTGTATTATGGAAGATCATTTAAATCTCTACAAAATTTTTTATACGGCCGCTAATACCGGCAACATTTCCAAAGCAGCCCGCCAGCTTTTTATTTCACAGCCATCGTTGAGCAAATCCATCAGCCGGCTTGAAAGCCAGCTTGGAACCCAGCTTTTTGTCCGCACCTCCCGGGGCGTACGGCTTACAGAGGACGGACGCCTGCTTTATGACCATGTCCGCACCGCCTTTAATGCCATCGAACAGGGCGAACGCACGCTTGCCCAGCGCCGCGAGCTTGGCATCGCCCACATCCGTATCGGAGTCAGCACAACGCTCTGCAAATATATGCTGCTCCCCTACCTGAAAATTTTTATGGAGCGCTGTCCCAATATCCGCATCACCATACAGTGCCAGTCCTCCAATCAGACAATGGAGCTTTTAGATCAGAAGCAGATTGATGTCGGCCTGGTCGGAACGCCCGACCACCCGAAAAAATATCATTTTTATGAGCTTGGGGAAATCGAAGATATTTTCGTAGCCACAGACAGCTATATCGATCACCTGAAATTAAGAGAATATAAAGATGTCAGCGAGATTTTCAAGGTTGCCTCGGTCATGCTCTTAGACAAACATAATATGACCCGGCAGTATATCGATGATTATATGGAAAAAAATCAGATCACTGCCAAAAATCTCCTGGTCGTTACGACAATGGACCTGCTCATTGAATTTGCCAGGATCGGTCTTGGCATTGGCTGCGTTATCAAAGAATTTGTCCGCGAGGACCTCTCAAGCGGCCGCCTGAGAGAGATTCCCCTGGGCTTTCCCATCCATAAACGTAAAATCGGCTTTGTCACCCCCAGACAAAGCTATGTGGAACCAGCCGTGGAAAGCTTTATCCGGGGATGGGAAACAATGCCGCATTAATTGTGAACAGGCTTGCTGCTTTTCTTTTTGCCTGGATTTAAATGTCCCGGCAGACGCTTCAGTTCGCGTTTTAAGTCCGACCGCACACTCATATGCCAGAAAAATTCGCCTAAGAACAGAATCTTGTGAATATAATCCTCCATCAGAAGCGCTTTTATCAGACGCGGAATACTGTAAATTCGTTTACTGGCCCGGATATGCTCAAGTTGCAGCTGCCGGGGCGTCATATGCTTCGGATAGTGAACGACCTGCCCGTTATATTTTGCCCAGTTTTTATGGATCAGCCTGTCTTTATGGGATTCATAGACCGGCGTTCCCGGCACAAAATACATAGACTGAATCAGCACACCCTGAATTTTGTTTTCGATAACAAAATCTGCCAGAGCATTTCCCACTCCGGGTCTGTGCTCATCGGAGCCCAGAATAAACAGGCCGCGCACGCTCAGACCGTGCCGGCGTATATTTTTTATGGAGCGGATGATTTCATCCCTTGTACTTTTCTTATGATAGGTTTGAAATGACACATCATCAATAAACTCAATACCCATATCCAGTTCAAAAAATCCCGCCGCTTTCAGCAAATCAAGCATTTCATCATCAAATCCCACCTCATAACGCGCCTGAACATTAAAACGATAATGAATCCCGCTGTCAATGATTTTTTGAAGTACCTTCATCGCCCATTGACGGTCAGCGAAAAAATTATCATCTGTAATCCACAGATCTTTTAACAGACGAAAATGGCCCTGCTCAAAAAACTCAATGGAACGGCGAATGTCCTCTACCACATTATCCGGTGTGCGGGTACGCACCCTCCTCCCGAAGTGCCTCACTAACGCACAATAATCACAGTTATAGGGACAGCCCCTGGATGCATGAACCTGAGGCCATATCGTATTATGTCCGGCCATTTTTTTATACCGATACACGAGATTCCTGTCCGCGATTACGTCGATATTTTCCGGCGGTGCCGGATAACCGGTACTAAACGGCCGCCCGTCTTTCATATAGGCCAGGCCAGGAAAATCCATAGGCTTATGATACTTAAACGCATCAATAAAGGTCAGAATAGATTCATCACCTTCGCCAAGAAGTACATAGTCGCAATAATGTACAGCCTCTTTATAGTTCATGGACGCATGAAGACCGCCCATAACGACGACCGCTTTGCTGCGTTGCTTTAGATACTGGGCTATTTTGTAGCCTCTGGGAGCTGCAAATGTAAAAATACTGATAAATACAATATCTGCGTCAACTACATCATCCCACAGAATTTTTGAAATGGATTCGCTGTACATATATGTATCATCCACTACACCTTTTACAATAGTAGCCAGAGTGTTCAGCCCCACGGATGGTGTACGGATATAACGATCGTACACAAAAGCATTCAGCGGCGTAGGTCTATATGGCCGGTTGCCCGGCTCAATAAAACGTATCTTCATAGGACAGCCTCCTTCGCGGTAATTTCTCTAACTTAAGTGTATTCTTATTCCAGGCGAAATTCAATCCCTTATTCATGACTTTCAATCCCTTATTCATGATTTTAAACCGGGGTGTCCAGATTCAGGAAAAATACAGCCGCGCCTCCCTGCAAGGAAACGCGGCCTCTTCCATCAAATATTCAGATAATTACGAAAATAATATTTCCACGGCTGTCATTGATAATCTTGCGCAGTGTTTCCTGAAGCTTGAGCTGACATTCATCTGTGAGCCGTGCGATCTTGCTCTTCATCCCTTCATCCACAAGCTCTCCGATGGATTTTCCGAAAATCAGTGTATCCCAGATTGCAGCATCGCCGCCCTCCTGGGCACTGCGTATATAGTCGACCAGGTCCTGCGCCTGCTGAGAGGTTCCTACAATCGGCGCGATTTCTGTCTCAATTCCTGCACTGATCATGTGTATGGACGGTGCGCTGGCCCGGATATTGACCCCGTATTTACTGCCATGCTTAACAAGCTCCGGCTCCATGATCGCCGTCTCCTCACGTCCGGCTGTAACAACGCCGTAGCCTTTCTGATGTACCTCGTTAATAGCGGCAGATACCTTATCAAACTCCTGCTTTTTGGCTGCCAGCTCTTTCATCACCTTAAACAGCTCATATTCACCCTTGATCGTGCATCCCAGCACGGATGAGAGCAGCTCATAATAATACTTCATTTCAAAAGATAACGTAATCCTTACGGTCCCGGATGCCATGTCGATCTCTTCAATAAAAAATTTATCCATATAGTCATTTTTAAGCAGCTCCTGGCAAAGCCGTACATCCCGGATCACATTGACGTCTGAAAGGTAGGCCTTTACGCTTTGTATAACGGCTGTTTTCAGAGGATGGGTATCGGGCAGTATATCCATCCATTTCGGTGTATAAAAATTGATCTGGCATACGGGGAACTCAAACAGCAGCGCTTCCATGATCCTGTGAATATCTTCCTTCCGGAGCTGATCACAGTTTACGGCGATTGCTGCCACTGAATACTTCATGGACAGCTGCAGCTCAAGCTGATGCGCCGTATCTGCGTAAGGCTTTGCAGAATTAATGATGATCACGAAGGGCTTGCCGATCCTTTTAAGCTCCTCAACCGTCTGTTCTTCCGGCCCGGCAAAGGCTTCCCGGGGCAGCTCGCCAAAGCTGCCGTCGCAGGTCATGACAATACCAATCGTGGAATGATCACGGATGACCTTTTCCGTACCAATGTGTGCGGCACGGCTAAATGGAATCTCCTCGTCAAACCAGGGGGTCTTGACCATGCGTTCATGATCTTCCTCCATATGGCCCGAGGCGCCGTCCACCATAAAGCCGACGCAGTCGATCAGCCTCATTTTTACAAGCGTCTCACTGTCCATCTGTACATCCACCGCATTTTTAGGAATAAACTTCGGCTCGACCGTGGTGATCATCCGTCCTTTGCCGCTGACCGGAATCTCATCCGTTGCCATGGCCCGGTCCTTTTCCTCCATATTCGGGATCATTGCAAGCTCCATGAACCTGCGGATAAATGTAGACTTTCCGGTACGCACCGGGCCAACAACGCCTATGTATATTTCCCCGCCGGTGCGGGCCTGTATATCTTTATATACATGAAACTGTTCCATAAAAATACCCCTTCCATCAATCATATCGGCACAGCTTTGCGCATCGCTGCGCGGGAGCTTACGTCCGCTTGTGCTGATACAATATATGCAAGGGGCACGGCAATTAAAACCTTAAACCTGCTAAATTTTAAACTCCGGAAATAGGCTGTAAGTATACTCCATATATATGGAGCGCCGAAAACGCCCAGCTTTTTGGGGCCGGATACCGGTTCTCCGGCCGCTTTTGCGTCCCACAGCTTTTCATAAGCACGAAACACCGTAGAGCGGGTAATGGATTTGGCCTTTTCCCGGCGGTCCACAATCATTTCCCCGCCTTTGATCGTATATTGAAACGGAAGGCCCTTGGCTGTAAAAAACTGCTGTCCCTCACATGCCTTCACAGACTCCCAAAGTACTTCAGGCGTCATTCTTTTTTGCGGTAATTCACACATTCGCATCCCCCACATTCCTTTTTAGGAATTATAATCCGTATTTTTACAAAAGTCAATCCGGGCTGGCAGTACGAATGTAAAGCAGCTCCCCTGACCGGGCGTGCTTTTGGCAAAAATCTGTCCGTGATGCGCTTCAATGATCCATGCGACCATGGAGAGCCCCAGTCCGGAGCTGTTTGGGGCGCTGCGGGCCGGATCGGCCTGATAAAAACGTTCCCATATATGCGCAAGCTGCTCCGGTGCAATCCCGATCCCGTCGTCTTTAATACTTCCGTGCACCGTCTGATTTTCGGCCCACAGACGGATGCCGATATGCCCGCCTGGCTTTCCGTAATTCACTGCATTTTCCAACAGGTTCATCACCATGCGGATCAGCAGTGTCTCATCTCCCCATACACAAAGCCCGTCAGCCGCCTCAAGGCTTACGGTAATTTCTTTGGCTTTGGCCATCTCCTCCGCCTCAAGCGCAGCCATTTCCATCAGTTCGGAAAGATCAACGTTTTCCATCACAAGCGTCTGCCGTCCCTGATCCGCGCGGGATAAAAGCAAAAGCTGAGCGATCATGGACGATAGATAATTTACCTTCTGATACAAAAACTCCACACCGGCTCTCGCAGAATCATCCAGCTGTGCGTCATGCAGCAGCTCCTCGCACTCAAGCAGCATCGCTGCCACCGGTGTGCGCAGCTCGTGGGACACGTCCGATGTAAACTGCCGTTCCCGCTTAAAACCTGTCTCGATCTGGTCAAGCATGTTATCAAACGTCTGCGCCAGCCGGTAAATCTCATCACTGCCGCTGCCCAGGGCGACCCTGCGGGAAAGATCGTTATCCCGGCAGATTTCCTGAACGGTTTCTGTCATTAGACGCACCGGCCGCAGTGTCCTTCGGATCAGAAAATAACCCAAAACCGCCGTCACAGCGACTAAAAGCGGCAAAAAAACAAGAGCGATATTGCGGATTACAAAGACGCCCTCCTCCGCAGCAGACACCGAAGCAACCCCTCGGATATAGACATTGCCGTAGCCTTCTATGGCAGCATAACTATCCATCACTGCATAATCGCGGCCATTTTCCCGCACCATCCTTAAATTGCCGTCCTCAAAAGGCTGAGTATTAGAAAAGCCCTGGGGTACCCGTCCGTAAAGCCATGTGCCATCGGAAGCGTAAACGGATAAATAAACGCCGTATTCCAGGTCGCCAATATCCGAGTCAAACTCCAGTATTCCCTCATCATAATCAATATCTCCGACCGCATCATACACAGAAATCCTCAGTCTTTGCTGCACTGAGGATAATATCTGCTGATTGCCGATGGCAAACAGTAAAAACAAAATACAGCACACAACCAGCGTCATCAGCAATGTATATGCGAGCGTCAGCTTCATTTTCAGAGATAATTTTTTCATTCATCCTCCTTAAGTACATAGCCGGCGCCGCGGATCGTATGGATCAGCTTCTTGGGAAATCCGTCATCGATTTTTTTGCGCAGATAGCGGATATACACATCAATAACATTTGAGCCGCCGCAAAAATCATAATTCCATATATGCTGCTCCAGGCGCTCTCTTGACAGGACGATCCCTGCATTTTGAGCCATGTAGCGCAGCAGCGTAAATTCCTTTCCGGACAGCCGTATCTCCTTTTGCCCCCGAAGCACCTTCATCGTATCCACATGAACTTCCAGGTCGCCTACGGTATAGACATTCGTCTGAACGGCCGCCGGTTTTCTAAGCAGCACCCGTATCCGTGCCATAAGCTCCTCAAAAGCAAACGGCTTTACAAGATAATCATCGGCGCCCGCGTCCAGCCCCCGGACACGGTCTGCCACGCTATCCATAGCAGTCAGGAGAAGGACCGGCACATAATTTTTCTTTGACCGGATCACCTTAAGCGCTTCAAGTCCGCTCATTTTCGGCATCATAATGTCCATGATTACCGCGTCATATTGCGCGCCTTCCATATACTCCAGCGCTTCCTGGCCGTTGTAGCAGGCATCCACACTGTAATTTTCCCGTCTCAGCCTCTGTGCCAGCAGGTTATTTAAATCTTTTTGATCCTCTGCCAGTAAAATACGCACCTTAAAACCTCCTGCATTACCGCATCCGGCGGATAAGTTCCGCCGGATGTCCGGTAGTTTTCCCGATTATCTGCCGTAGTGTTCCTCACTCCACTCAAGAATCTCCCCGGTGGCGGCATTCATCTCAAATTCATATTCTGTATTATTGTAGTAAATCTCGCCTTCGTAATAAGCGCGGCCATCATCGTAATCCAACTTCATCCGGACGTCCGAAGCCGCAGCCCCGTCCACACGGTCAAGAACGATGCTAATCGCCTCATCCTCGGAAATAATATTACCATCTGAGCCTGTACCCTGACCATTTTGACCATTATAAAAATCATCATCAATGTCATAGTCTTTGCTTAAAATCACACCGGTATCGGCATCAATATCATAATCATATTCTTCACGGCCAACATAAAATTCAACTTCATAAATATTGCGGCCGTCATCCCAGTCTTTCTTAACCCGTATATGTGTCACCTCTGACGCATCAATCCCGGCATCGGCCAACGCCGCGGCTTTGGCTTCATCCCCTGTGATCGCCGTATCCTGCCCGTCTACGGTCTGTACCTGTATGTCTGCGTTCTGCGTCTGTCCGGTACTTTCCTGCTGTACCCGGGTCTGTGTCCCATCGGCTCCATCCTGGCTCAGCGTTGTCTGTTCCGTCTGTACATTGGCAGTACTGCCGGCCGATGTTTCATATTTGGGAGAAACACTGCTTTGAGCAGAAGCATCTGAACCCGAAGCATCCCCGCTGCCCCGCTGCCCGCAGCCTGCGGCCAGACTGAATGCCATTGCGGTCATTGCTGCTAAAAATAAAAAATTACGTTTCTTCATCATAATAAACAACCTCTCTTTCTTAATCTGTTTTCCTTTGATGTCTATACTATAAATGATGAAGATTAAAAAAACATTAAAAGCTCTAAAAATATTATAGCGGATAAAAAAAAGAAAACAAGCGGCGATTCTGAAAAGATTTTGAAAAATCGCGAAAAAATGCCTGAATTTCATCTCATTTTTGGTCATCTTTTATTTTTTTACGGTGCTATAATAAAGCCGTAACGTAAAGGACATACTTACGAGACCTCTTTAAAAAAGTTCCAACGGTTATTGAAGCTTTCAATGAGCAGGCCCCTAAGCAACGCATCAGTGATTTGGAGGAAAAGATAAAATGAATACTTTAAAAGCTGAAAAAAGAGACATGTCAACAAAGGCAAAAAAGCTTAGAAGGGAAGGCTATGTTACGGGTAATGTTTTTGGTAAAAAGATTACCAATTCAATTCCTGTAAAAATTGCAGTAAAGGATGCTGAGCAGCTTCTTAAGACGACCGGCAAAGGCGGTCAGATCATGCTGAATGTCGATGGCGAGATGATGGATGTATTGATCAAAGAGATCGATTATGATTCCATGAAGCACCGTATTCTTGAAATGGATTTCCAGGCATTAGTCAGCGGCGAAAAGGTTCATTCCGTTGCCGAAATTGTTTTACACGATCATGAAAAAGTAACGACCGGTGTTTTGCAGCAGCAGCTTACAGAAATTTCCTATCGTGCCCTGCCATCGGCACTGGTTGAAAAAGTTGTGATTGATGTGGGACATATGAAGGCCGGCGATACGATCCGCGTAAAAGACCTTGAAATTGCCAGCAACAAAGATGTCGATGTACTCACGGACCTGGATGCCATCATCGTTACGGTAACAGAGGTTCATAATACAGCTCCTGAAGACAGTGAAGATACTGAAGCAGCCGAAGAATAATTCAACATCATTTTTTAAATATTTTTTAAATAAATTATTTAAAAATAAATTCGTGTTTTTAAAGAATTAAAATATACGCCGATAGGCGCACTGCATAAAAGCCCGTCTCAGATACCGGTATACCTGAGACGGGCTTTTATGCAGTGGAAGATGTCGCTTATGCGCCCCGCCGCAGGCACAGAATCCTGCACAGCAGTATTCCTTCTTATTGCCGCAGCCATTAAAAAACAGCAATAAAAAAATGGAAACAATGGGGCTCGAACCCATGACCTCTCGCGTGTGAGGCGAACGCTCATCCCGGCTGAGCTATGTTTCCATTGACTTTATTATAGCACCGTGAAAAAATATTTCAATCCCTTTTTCACAAAATTTTCGCTTCTAAAGCAAGGCGCTCCGCCGGCATAATTTTTTTGCTCCACGGGCATAATTTTCTGGAATATCTGTAATTATGTATCTTGTAATTATGTATCTATATATCTGGAATATAAAAGGAGCGGGAGTCAAAGACTCCCCGATCCCAGGCACTATTCGCCGTCATATTTTAACAGGTCACCGGCAAAAACATTTAATATCTGGGCAATCTCCATGAGCCGTTCAATGCTGACCATCGTTCTTCCGCATTCCAGACGGCTGATCGTACTTAAAGATACATCCAGTGTCCAGGCCAGGTCCTCCTGGGTCATTCCGGCAGCTTTGCGGGCCTTTTTCACATTCCGGCCAATAAACATATAGTAATTTTTCACAGCGTCCACCTCCTTTCGGAGGCATTGTAGCATAGCAAAACCTTCAAAATTTTAATCTGGCATAAACCCCGGAAACAAAAGAGCGTATGATAAAGGGTGCATTTGCCGCAACAGATGGAAAGGATTACAAAATACGATTGAAAAATGAAGAAATTTATTGTATGGTGTAAATGAAATTCAAAATTGCAGTACAGAAAAGAGCGATTCGATCATGATTTTAAAAAGGAAACCGATGCTGTTAAAAAATCTGGCCGTTTATGGCTCCAATGGCTCCGGCGGCGGTATGCAGTTTATCCTTCGCAAAGAAGGCGATGAGCTGGCAGCCTACACCTTTCCCGAGCCCTTTGCCTTTGACTATACGGCAGATAAATACAAGACCCGAAAAGGCTTTTCCTGGGATGAGGACGGCTATGATGCCGCAATCCAGTGGATCAATAACCAGTATGAACAGCATAAAGAAACATGGGATGAGGCCAAAAAAGCAGGCATCCTCAACGCAAACACACACATTTAATATACACGGCAGTCCCCAATCCTATCGGGACAGCCGTGCTGCTCTTGTACCCTGTCGGGGCAGCCGCGCTGCCTTTGCAGCTTATCGGAGCAGCCGTGCTGCCTTTGCATCCCGTCCGGGCAGCCGCGCTGCCTTTGCAGCTTATCGGGGCAGCCGTGCTGCCTTTTGGTACACGATCAGATGTGCATAGCTACTGCGCTTCCGGCAGGTTACTGAACACATGCCCGCAGCGCCAGAAGCTGTGAATCATCCAAAGGGACGATCGGTGAATTATCGTCGCAGGTATCACGGTTTTCTACGATCAGCACTTCTCCATCCTCGTCCATAATATGATTATGCCATACACCCTTTTTAATATTGTAAATCTTACCATGCTCCATGGAAACACTCTTAATATTTTCAGGGGAGCCGCCATCGCCTCCAAGAAACAGTGTACAGTTACCGCGGATCAGTACAAATACTTCGTCCGTTTCCAGATGCTTTTGCATCGTTTTGACATTTTCCAGCTTCAGATCATCGCAAAACTTTAAAACAGCTACGCGCCATGCGCCAAAATCAACCAGAGGTTTATACCCTTCCGGCTGAAAGTCAATAATCTCTATGTCTTTGTTTGTCATTGCACCTTCGACCTCCATATAAAAAAGAATATGCAAAAAATAAAAATGAATAAGCCAGCGGCCGCTGCTGCCCTTTTACAGCGATATTTCGCGGCCAATTTTAATTATACGCATTTCTTCTTCAGAAACCAGACATAATTTTTTAGAATAGTCACAAATTTTTATTTCATATTCATTTTAAAATAGACTTTTTTTAATTCTGGTGTTAGTATATAAGTATACAAAAAAGCGTTCCGCTTGCGGAATTTTCGCGCCAGGCGCGGTCGCTTCAGCGACAATTTTCTCACCGCGCGTGTGCGCATCCTAAGCGGAGCTTTTTGTTGCATAGGAGCACGGTTTCCGATGCAATAAAAAAATTGTATTATCAGAGAGGGGACAACGATTTCAATGAATTACAGAATTAATTATTCTAAGGTCATTTCTCAGGCTGATTCTATTCAGGATGATGCCCAGGAGCTTGCCGCCCAGATCGAACTGATCGAACAGCTCGAACAATATTGCAAAAGTACCTGGAAAGGCGAGGCATCCAGCACATTCATATCCAAGCTCGGCCAGCTAAAAGGCGAAATGGCTCAGACCCGGTCACAGATCACATTGCTGGCCTCAACAATCAAAGCCTGTGCCAACCGCATCCACCGTGCTGATCTTGAAGCTGCCAGACTGGCGCAGATTCGCAGTCTGTAAGCCGGTTTGCACACGAAGCGCATTGGAAGGAGGCTATTATTCATGTCTGAAATTTACGTCAGCTTTTCCGGCCTGGATCAGATCAGCAGCCGCTGTAAAACAATATCATCCTCCATCCGCACGATTCAGTCCGATTTGCAGGAAACCGTACGGCAGCTGGACTGGGATGTGAAATATGAAGATAATATTAATAACACAGCAATCCTGATCGCCGAAAAGCTCAGGCAGTACTCTGCCATTTTAGAAAATTATCAAAATGTCATCGGCGATGCACGCAATAAATATCTGCAAACTGAAAAAAAGCTTGGTGCCGATTCCTACGATCCGCTAAACGCTCCGGGTTCCGGCAGCTCAGCGGATGGAGGCGCCGCATCTGCCGCATCCGCAGGCGCGGAAGCCGGCTGGCTCGGATATGAATTTTCCGACGATCACCCCGGGGTAACTGCATGGATTGGAAAAGCCAGCGCCCATGCTCAAAATGAATGGGGCCATGCCGGAGTGGATGCATATCTTGGGAAAGCCGAAGCAAACGCGGAAGCAGATTTCAATTTTATGGAGACAACCACCAAAAAAGAATACGTTGACGGAGAATGGGTTGAAAAAACGAGTACAGAATTTATTTCCGCCGGGGCAAGCGCCGGTGTTGGTATTTCCGCCGCTGCCGCTGAAGCGACTGCCGGCATCGGAAATGATCTTCTTGGCCTTGAAGGAAAGGCTGAAGGCTCCGCAGGAAATGCGTCTGCCGAAATCGGCGGTGAGTTTTCTGTGAGTGATGACGGGGTCAACGCCAATCTTAAAGGCGAAGCCATGGTTTCCGCAGTTGAAGGCGAGGCCTCCGGCACGATCAATATTCTCGGTTTTGAAATCACCGGAAAGGTCGGCGGCTATGCCGGCGCCGTGGGCGTTGAAGGCAAGGTTGGTATCGAGGATAATAAATTTGTCATCGAGGGCGGCGTGGCCGCGCTCATTGGCGGTTCTGCCGGTATCGAGATCGGATTTAACGATGAAGGCTGGAACAATTTTATTGACTTTATCACATTTTGGGATTAAGCATTGACCGCGTATATGTCAATACATGATCCATACATCCGGGAGGCTGAATGACGATGAAAAAACAATCATTCCGGTATGAATTTAAAGGCAGCGAACTGTCTTATCTTCTTTTTAAAAAGAAGCGCTGTCCAAAGTGCGGCGGCCCTATGGAAAAGAACCGCTGTCAGGAAATGACCGACGGCTCTGTCTTTAATACCAATTCCGTTCCGCTTTATATAAAGGGACGCCAGGTAAAGCAGTACTACTATGTTTTTGTCTGTAAAAGCTGCGGTTCCAGCTATACATTAAGCGAACTGTCAGACCGTTAAATGATCTCAGTTTTTGGCAGGCATATTTCATTTTATTAGGTTTTTATTTTATTAAATTTTTAGTTTTATCAGTTTTTAATTTCTGCCGCCCGGCGCGGTACAATTTGGCGCGATTAAAAAGGGGTCGTGCAATTAAGAAAGGGGATTCATATGAAGAAATTTTTGCCGATCGGCTCTGTCGTTTTACTCAAAAACAGTCAGAAGCGAATTATGATCGTAGGAGTTAAACAAAAGCAGGTGGACTCTGATAAGGTATGGGATTACAGTGCCTGCTTATATCCTGAAGGCATCCTTGACCCGGATAAGCTCTTTTTATTTGATTCTGAACAGATCGAACGCCTCTATTTTATCGGTTTCCAGGACGCTGAGGGAATGGCCTTTTTAAAGCGATTAGATGAGCTGGACTAATACACCGGGCGGCCGCTGGCCGGCCCATACACCTGCCCAAAGGAAGAGACACCCTCGCAGAGTATTCATAGCTGAAAAAGCTCGAATTCTGCGGGGGTGTCTCTTTCCCGCAAATTTTTTCAGGCAATTATGCATTGACATTTTCAAACAAAATATACTATCATGAAAGCATATTAATTGTGCAAAATAACATGGCAATTGTGCAAACTGAGGGAATGTGGAATGAAAAAAAGAATATTTATATTATGTATAATCATTATGTCCATTCTATCCGGCTGTCACTCTAATATAATCCTCAAAATGTACCATGCTCCGGGCGGCGCGCAAAATAGCGGTATTGTTCACAACAATATTCTTTTTTTAATTAATAATATCTTTTATATATTTGATGAGCAGGAAATAAAATTAATCCCCTACTGTTCTGTTGAAAATTGTAAACATATTTATGACCCGTCTGGAGATAATAGCTGCATGGCGGCGGTGGAATATGGCGGTTATATGATGGCTGATGATGGCGAAGCATATATTTTCCATTATGACAAGCCGTATGTCTTTTGCGGGGAGAGGTTAGATTTGGCAGATATGAGCCGCAGGCTCGTATGGAAATTTTCAGAGGCACAGGAGAGTATTTTTGTACATAGGGCATATCTGGTAGATGGAGAATGTTATTTTCTCAGTGATCCGTTATCATCAGGTCTTATGGACAGAAAAATCGCTCTGTATTACAGCAGCATGGACGGTTTAGAATCTGACGTTAAAATGTTATGGGAATCAAAGCAAAGGCGGACAGCGACAGACAAAATATCCCTTCATCAATTTCAGCCCTACGATTCTGTACTCATGATTTATCTCACAGAGGGAAGCTATGAGGAAAATACATTTCAAAAAACACTGTATCTATATGATACGCACAAAAAAGAAATGATTTTTAATGAACATATTCCCCCTGAACTTAGTGAATCTGTGACCTATATTGATGGAAAGCTTTTATTTTTGAACAGTCAGGATCGCAGTATTGATATATATAATACAGATAAAGAAGCCGTGGAAAGAAAAATTAATGTTAAAGATTATAATTCAGCCATGACGCTGGGCTGCGATGAATCCTATATATATATCAATAATATCATTGATGCAGACAGCCGGCCGGATTTAATCCCGGATACCTGTCCTTTGGTCTATATTTACGACTTTTCAGGAAAAATGACAGATATAGTCACCTGGGGAGAAATTGAAAATGCTTATAATGCTTTTGATAGTCATCAAAACAGCCAGGAATTAGATCCATGGGAATGCAGCTATGTCTGCAGTACCCAGGATTTTATGTTTATCGGAGCGTCACAGATAAATACTTCGGATCAACTATTTGTAATTTGCAAGGATGAAATCGGCCAGGGGAAATTGGTTAAGAGAATTTATTAGATATTGAGAGGAACGTGCTGGTACGTCCGCAGCCGCCATCGCGGAGGATGTAGGCAGGGCCGGTGCCTGGGCAGGCAGGCCCCTTGCCAATGCTCCTCCCGATGGGACACAGACAATATCCAGGTTGGACGGTTTGGAAAATCTGGTGACAGCTCCTGTTTTTGACGTTTTATTTTCCGACAGACACTTTATAGCGGTACAATGAGAAGCTGTGCATTTCCGGTTCCGCCCAGGCGCAGTGCTCACACTGCCAGCAAATCCAGCGGCCTTCGGGAATGACCGCGCCGCAGCACACACAAAATTCCATAAGATCACCTCATTACCCATTATAATACCAAAAATACAAATGTATTCGTATCATTTCATTATAATGCCTCAAATACGGATGTATTCGTATCATTTCATTATAATAATGCCCCAAATACGGATGTATTCGTATCATTCATTGTCAAAAGACGATCTTACCGGTTTGCGGCTGCTTTGAAAGGGGTCAAAGGCACCATTTCCGTAATCTTCCCAGCCAAGCAATTCTTTTCCCCGAAATAAGGGATTCTTATACTCGTAATAATCCACCGTTGTCTGAAGAAAGCTGTGAACGCTGGCCACCATAACAACGCCGTTTCTTTCTGTAATATACTCCGGATGATGGCCAAATGCCGTGCCAAGCAGGCCCAGCAGAAGCGTCACAGCGATGATAATACCATAAAAAGTACACAGTACGACGCGAAGAATCAAAATCGCCTCGGAAACCTGCCGCACCCACTTCCACAAAAATTGCCTTCCGAGCCAGAAAATCAATATCAAGGCAGAGACTATGCCGAACCAGGACAGTAAAATCCGCGGCATACTGCGCAATACAGCGTCCGTCCCTTTTCCGATAAAAAGAACCAATAGCTCTAAAATGATATAGACAAAAATGGGAATAACACCCCACCCTCTGGCACATATCACCCAAAATGATCGATTCCTTCGCTTACTCATCCAATCCCCTCCCCGGTTCAAAAGTTTAACGAAGGATAAAAATATTGATAGCTGTAAGCCGGGGCCTGAGCTGCCTACTCTACGGTCACGCTTTTTGCCAGATTACGGGGCTTATCTACATCCAGTCCTTTGGCCACACTAATGTAGTAGCCCAAAAGCTGCAAAGGAATCACAGCCAGAGATGCGGCAAATAAAGGATCGGTCTGCGGAACATAGACGGTAAAATTCACTGTATCTTCAATTTCATAATGTCCATAAACGGTCAGGCCCATGAGATAAGCCCCGCGGCTCTTACACTCTACCATGTTGCTGACCGTCTTTTCATATAGACGTGGCTGTGTCAGGACACCAATCACCAAAATATTATCCTCGATCAGACTGATCGTGCCGTGTTTAAGTTCTCCGGCCGCATAAGCCTCCGAGTGGATATAGCTGATTTCCTTCATTTTCAAACTGCCTTCCATGCAGATTGCATAGTCAATCCCGCGTCCGATAAAAAACACATCTCTGGCATTGGCCTGTTTGGCCGCAAACCACTGAATACGCTCTTTATCCGCCAGAATTTTTTCAATTTTACCCGGCAGGGTCAAAAGCTCACTAAGCAGTGCACCGTACCGGTTTTCATCAATGGCGCCCCGAACCTTTGCAAACTGGAGCGCCAGAACGTACCCTGCAATCAGCTGAGCGCTGTACGCCTTTGTTGTGGCCACAGAAATCTCCGGGCCTGCCAGTGTATAAAATACCGCATCCGCTTCTCTGGCAATAGAACTTCCAACTACATTGACAATCCCCAGTGTGCGGATGCCCTTTTCCTTCGCTTCCCGCAATGCCGCCAGACTGTCTGCTGTCTCTCCGGACTGACTGATTACAATGACCAGGCTGTTTTTGTCCAGCAAATTTTTCCGATACCGAAATTCAGAGGCCAGCTCCACGCGCACCGCTATACCGGCAAGCTCTTCCATGACATACTGAGTCACAACACCTGCATGGTAGGCCGAACCGCAGGCTACGATGCATACCTGGCTGACCGAACGGATCGCGTCGTCATCCAGGCCGATTTCATTCAGCTCGATTCTAAGGTTTTGAGCTTCCTGATTTGTTCCTTTTACAACGCTTTTTATCGTATCCTCTAAAATCCTGGGCTGTTCATGAATTTCCTTCATCATAAAATGCTCATAGCCGCCTTTTTCCGCTGCTTCAGCATTCCATTCAATCGTTTTTAATTCTTTTTTAAGCTCATCCCCGTCAAGATTATAAAAGGTAATCTCACCTTTTCTTACACGGGCCAACTCCATATTTCCTATATAATATACATTTCTTGTATACTTTAAAATCGCCGGAACATCTGAAGCAATATAGGACTCTCCTTCCTTCACGCCAAGAATCATGGGGCTGTCCTTCCGGGCCACATAAATTTCTTCCGGATAATCCTTAAACAAAACAGCCAGTGCATAAGAGCCGCGGATGCGGACCATCGCATGATTGATCGCATCCACCGGAGTTCCTTCATACTTTTTGTAATAATAGTCGATCAGCTTCACAGCCACTTCGGTATCGGTATCAGAATAAAACGTATAGCCTTTTCTGACAAGCTTATCCTTTAATTCCTGATAGTTTTCAATAATCCCATTATGTACCGCAATAACGTTTCCATCATCACTTTTGTGGGGATGTGCATTATTCTCCGACGGCTCACCGTGGGTCGCCCACCGGGTATGACCGATCCCACATGTACCGATTACTGTGGCTCCGTCATTAGTTTTTTCCCGAAGAAGCATCAGCCTCCCTTTAGCCTTTACGATTTCCGCGGGATTCTCCCCGTCGCGGACGGCCACACCGGACGAATCATAGCCCCGGTATTCCAGCTTTGAAAGGCCGTCTAAAAGCACAGGCGCTGCCTGCTTTGTCCCTGTATAACCAACAATTCCACACATAATTTTTCTCCTTTTTTATGCAAAAAAGAGAATGGAATTTCCATTCTCTCTTTCCTGATCTGTATTGCTTAAATTTATAATATTGCGTATTTATCCCGGTATCGTACTATGATAAAAATTTTTTTCATAATGAAAGCTTTCTGCTAATATTGCCTCCACACCATCTTATTGACTACTCCGGTGTAACTCTGGATAAGCTTTACCACCTTTGTGCTCACATTCTCCTCCACATAATCCGGTACCGGAATCCCGTAATCTCCATTAAGGTTCATCGTAACTGCGGTATCCACCGCCTGCAGCAGGCTCATTTCATCAATGCCGGCAAGAATGAAGCAGGCTTTGTCCAAGGCCTCAGGGCGTTCCGTACTGGTCCGGATACATACCGCCGGGAAGGGATGTCCTACGGAAGTAAAAAAGCTGCTCTCTTCCGGAAGTGTACCGGAATCGGAAACTACTGCAAAGGCATTCATCTGCAAATGGTTATAATCATGGAATCCAAGGGGCTCATGCTGGATAACGCGCTTGTCCAGCTGAAAGCCAGAAGCAGCCAGACGTTTTCGTGAGCGGGGATGGCAGGAATACAAAATCGGCATATCGTACTTTTCCGCCATCTTATTGATTGCTGTGAACAGGCTCAGAAAATTCTTCTCCGTGTCAATATTCTCTTCCCGATGGGCGGAAAGAAGAATGTATTGGCCCGGTTTCAATCCCAGCTTTTCCAAAATATCCGATTTTTCAATCTCTTTCAAGTTCTGATGCAGTACCTCCGCCATAG
>CASFBR010000088.1 GCA_949292795.1 uncultured Eubacteriales bacterium | reverse complement strand
GAGTGTCTCACCGGCACATCTTCGTGGAGGGCCGGCATAAGGCTGATGGAATCCTCCCCGGCATTATCCGGCACAGACTCGCCGAGCATCTGGGCGAAGGTGGCAAAAAGATCGCACAGACAGGTCATCTGGCCGCAGACTTTTCCGCCGTCCATATGTCCCGGCCAGGAAATAATCGCCGGAATCCGGTGACCGCCTTCATAAATATCGGTCTTTTTCCCCCGGAAAATATAGCTTGGGTTATGTCCATGGCTGGTCAGGAAGGGATAATCGGCAACGCCGCTGCAGCCGTTGTCGCTGGCAAAAATAAAGATCGTATCCTCAAGAATACCTTTTTCCTGAAGCTTATCCCGCACCGTTCCCACAAGGTAATCCAGATAAAGCACCATATCGCCGTATACATTCAGGCCGCTCTTTCCCTTAAAGCCTTCCGGCGGAAGCAGCGGGCCATGAACGGCATGGGTGGGATAATAAAGGAAAAACGGCTCCGACTCCCCGGCGCGGCTGTCGATGATCTCCAGCACCTTGTCATTCATGTCACCGATAACCTTTTCAAAATCATAATCCGGCGCCGCCGGGCCTCTCTGCCACAGCTCCTGCTGGGTCGCCCCGGTGCGGTCTAATGGGAATACGCCGGTCACATGATCCGGCACTGAAAGCACGGTAAGGTTTTCAATATAAGTGTACGGCGGCTGGTAGAGAGACGCCGCAGTCACGTAAAAATAGTCAAAGCCAAAGTCGTTGGGGCTTACCTTCAGCGGCTTTGTAAAATCAATATTCATACCGTCCAGCAAAAATCCGGCGGCTCCGGGGACTTTTAATTTCTCCTGAACCTCATCGGCAATGCCGTATTCGCTGCCGTCAAAATCTTTGCGCTCCCAGCCAAGTCCCAGATGCCATTTCCCCACGGCGGCTGTGTAATAGCCATGCTCCTTAAACATCGTCGCCAGCGTCCTGCGGCCGTTTTCAATAAGCGGGTCCCCGCCGCCGGGAAGTACGCTCTGCTTCAGGCGTGACCGCCAGTTATAGCGTCCGGTGAGCAGCCCGTAGCGGGACGGCGTACACAAAGCGGATGTGGAATGGCAGTCCGTCAGCCGGATACCGCAGTCGCTTAAAGCGTCAATATTTGTTGTCTTTAATTTGGAATTTTCATTAAAGCACGATAAATCCCCATACCCCAGATCGTCAATAAACATCAGAATTACATTTGGTTTCTTCTCCATATTTCCTCCTTTTTGGCCTGCCCTTTAAGGCCATAATGGTATCCCCTTGCGGGATTTCCTCCTTTTGGCCTGCCTTTTAAGGCCTTCATCATACGTATCTGTAAATATTATAAATGTTAATGATAATAATCACAACCATTAAAATCATAAACAGTTTGTCTACCATCTTATCATCCATTTTCCGGTTAAAGGCCCTGCCGGCCATACCGCCCAGCAGGCCGCAGACGATCATCCCCGCAAGGACTCCCCAGGACACCTGTGGCACGGTACCGGTGACAATAGTTGATACGAGGCTGGTCACCTGGGAGAAAAGAATAATATATAGTGAATTGGCCGCCGCTGTCTTCGTAGACATTGAGAAGAAAAAGTAAAGAATCACAAGGTTAATAGGGCCGCCGCCGATTCCAAGGAAGGATGAGAGGATTCCAAGAAACAGGCCGATCACCAGGCATACCGGGATATTTTTCAGATGATGGGTTTTGATACGATCCTTTTTAATCGTATAGATCAGCGTCCCAAGAGTCAGCACAAGCAGACAGGCTGCCTGCACAGCGCCTACGGTATTCTGATCCGCAAAAAGCCCTTTAACCGCCTGGAACATATATTTCCCGGCAATGCCGCCCACAGCGCCGCCGATGGCCAGGGGCGTTCCTGTAGCCATGTCGATGCGGGAGGTTCCGGAAAGCTTGTTTCGTCCTACGGAATACAGGCTCATGGCCAGCACCGTACATCCGGATAAAAAGCTGATGACCGTTACATCCAAAACACCGAAAGCGTCCAGCACCGGCTTAATGATCACACCGCCGCCGATGCCGCAAATGGCGCCGACAATGGACGCCAGAAAACTTACCGCGAAAAATACAGCATATACTAAAAACACATCGCTTACCTCCACTCGCTTTCAGCCCAATGGCAGCCGCCAAAAACCGGGCCGCAGTCAGATTCCCGATGGGCCGTCATTGTGGCGCAGTCTTTCATCCGCGATCTTTGCCGCCTCCTCAAGACGTTCATAACAGGCTTCAAAAAACATCTTATAGCCTTCACAAAAATAGTTCCAGCATTTTTCGTCACCGTTCTCTGTCACCCGGCTGCGGGAGCATCCGCCCCGGCACAGCTTAAACCAGGGACATGCCTTACAGTCCTCCGGGTGATTCATGGAACGCCTGATAAAGCCCATGGCATCCCGCTTATCATAAATAGCCTGGAGGGATGTCTCGTTGAGATTGCCCAGGCAATATTCATCCAGTACATAAAAATCACATGGATAGACACTGCCATCGGCCTCCACCACATTTTGAATACCGCAGGTACCCCGCTGCTCGCAGGACTCCGGCCAGTATCCAAGCATCATGGACACATAATTATCAAACTGGCGGATATAAGGCTGAGCGCCTTTTTTCAGGTCCTCAAACCAAAGGTCAAACAGATCGATCAAAAACTTTCCATAAGCTTCAGGGAGAAGAGAGTATTCCTCCTGTCCCCTCTCTTCTCCAAGGGGGTCCAGACAGGTGATAAACTGCATATAATTCCAGCCCCGGCTCCGGTAATCCCGGTAGATTTCCCGGATATTTTCCGCGACCTCCCGGTGGACTACAGTGAGAATATTATAGTCCACGCCGAAGCGGTCAAACATATCAATCGTTTCCATGATCCGGTCATAAGTCGGGCCGCCTTCGGCGCTGTGACGGTATGTATCATGGATCGTCTTTAAGCCATCCACGGAAATCCCAATAAGAAAACGGTTCTTTGCAAAAAAACGGCACCAGTCCTCCGTGATTCCATAGCCATTGGTCTGAAGGGCGTACTCAATATGGATATGGTTCCGGTTATAGTGGTTTACAAACTCAACAACTTTCTCAAAAAAAGGCAGCCCGCACAATGTCGGCTCACCTCCCTGGAAAGCAATGGTGCAGCTTCCCGATGCCACAAGAACGGTCTTTCGTATGACATTTTTCAGTGTCTTTTCCGACATAAGGCCATAGGATGCCTGCTGGCGCTTGCTCGTCTCGTCCCAGTAAAAGCAGTAGTCACAGCGCATATTGCAAAGCCCGGAAGCGGGCTTAATCAGTAAATTTACCGGCGGCACAACAATTCCCCTTTCCATTCAATGATTTTATTTTATATCATTTTTTCGGATTTCCTATCATTTTTACGACACGTCTTTGTCACAAATCCGATAACCGGTGCAGTGTATTACAGATCATATCAGGCTTTCTTATCCCCGGCCTTCGATCGGCACCACATCTGACGTGTCAATAAGCCAGGCAAGCATTTTCTGTGTCATCTGATCCTGAACCTGTTTATATTCCGGATTCCCGTAAAGGTTATGGGCCTCCCACGGGTCGTCCTTCATATTATAAAGCTCATTTTGTCCGTTGGTGCGCACCATCAGCTTCCAGTCCTTATACCGCTGCATAACGACACGGCACACCGTATCCGGTTCCTCCTGCTGCTGAAGGCATTTGGGGTAATAATCCGTCCCCTCGATCTGAGGTGCTTCCAGATAAGTGCCCCTAAAGCATTCCGGTTCAAAGCACCACGGCTCACGCACATCATAGCCGCCCTCACAGTAGGCTGCACGCTCAGAATCGCCGGGTGCGCCCTCCACCTGGGGCCGCAGCGACACACCAAACTGGGCATAATGAAGCTTTATATTTTCATAATCAAGGATCGTTGGAAAAATATCAAAGGACTGAGTCGGCGTGCTGACTCTGTGTCCGCCTGGACAGTCCGGTCGCCGGATGATCAAAGGCACTCTTGTGACCATATCCGTCATCTCTGAAGGCCACTTTTCCGTCTGGCCGCCGTCCCCGGCATAATCGCCGTGATCCGAACACAGGATAATAGTAGTGTCCTCGTAAATCCCCTCATCCTTTAAAGCCTGAACTATGCGGCCCACAAGCATATCCACATAGGAGATCATACCCAGATAAACCGCGTTCATCTTTCTGAAAATGGCCTCGCCCTTGTCATCCATCTCCCGGTAGCGGCGCAAAACCTCATACATTTCCGGCTTATTCTGTTTGTACCAGTCCATATCGCGGCGCATGGGAACCTCCGCCGGATCGTACATGTTATAATAGCTTTCCGGCGCCGTATAGGGCGGATGAGGAAACAGCCAGGACAGCATCAGGAAGAAGGGCTTTTCATCCTTCGCATGTCTGTGTATAAAGCCGATCGCATCCGCTGTATGCATGGCATCGCCAAGCCGCGGCTCATCCCCATCTTTTACAGGCGGATAAATCATGGAATAGCGCGCCTGAGCAATCGCATGAAGCCCCCCGGTCTTTACAGCGTCCCGCCGGTAAAACGGCAGAAGCTCCTGGAATACCCGCTCCATGGAGGCATGATCAAACATATCGTCCTTTCCTGCATGAGCTGTCGTAAAACCTGCCCCGTTGAGATATTCAATAAAATTCGGGTCTCTGGCCGAAATCATATAAAATGTCCGCCGGCCGTCCACATGGGGATACCAGCCGCTGGCCAGATTGCAACGGGACGGGCCGCACACCGGGTGGGTCGTATAATTTTGTTCAAAAAGCGTCCCCTCCGCCGCCAGCGCATCAATATTGGGGGTATGCACAAGCGGATGCCCATAGCAGCCCAAGCTCTCCTTTTCTTACTTTCGCATCGGTGTCTTACTTTCGCATCGGTGTCTGTATTTTCAGATAAATCGAACTCCAAATCGCACTTCTCTGATTTTGGCTTTCAGTAAATGCTTTACACTATCTTTATTGTACACGAAAAACAGGGGAAAGCCTACCATTTTTTACGATGCCTTTACTTTTCATTCTGCTTTACTCAGCGCTCAGTGCGCATTTCTTGCAATAGCCGGCGGTATGTGGGGAATAATCTTTTTCTTATTCACTTCTTTCGGATGTCTGCGTCTTAGTTCCTCAGCACCCTCGTGACGCCCCGTAGCTTCAAGACGGTTCAAATATTCCCCCAGACGTCCGCTCCTGTGATCTTCATCCTGATATTTACGGCACTGCAAATCTGTGATATGATAAAGACGTTCCAAAGACATAAGGGACAGGGTACGCTAAAAAAACCTGTCCCAAACTATTTTTGCAGCAGCCCGGCCAATGCTCGTTCCTGTCTGAACTGCTGCTCCAAATGGAGGAAAAATATATGGAAAGATTTTTCAAGCTGAAAGAAAACGGCACTACCGTAGGCACAGAGATCATTGCCGGTCTGACGACCTTCTTTGCCATGGCCTACATCATCGTCGTCAACCCCGGCGTACTGTCTGAGGCCGGTATGGAATGGGGCGCCGTATTTCTTGCAACAATCATCGCGTCCATTATCGGTACGCTGATCATGGGACTTGTTGCCAACGTACCCTACGCCCAGGCGCCTGGTATGGGACTGAACGCGTTTTTCGTCTACACCGTCTGCTTTGCCCTCGGCTTTACCTGGCAGCAGGCATTGTCCATGGTATTTATCTGCGGCCTGCTTAATATCATCCTTACGGTAAGCAAGCTGCGCAAATACATTATCAAGGCGATTCCTTTGAGTATGCAAAATGCCATCGGCGGCGGCATCGGTATTTTTGTTGCCTATATCGGTCTGCTCAATGTCGGCATCATCAACTTTGACGGCGGCGTGCCTGCCCTGTCTACCTTAAACCAGCCTCAGTTCTGGGTATTTATCATCGGCCTTGTATTAAGTGTGGTGCTTCTTGTATTAAAGGTTAAGGGTGCGATCCTTATTTCAATTATCGTAACAACGCTCATCGGTATTCCCTTTGGTGTTACCACACCTTCGGAAACCGTCAGCTTCACCGAAGCCTGTCAGGCGCTGCCGACCACCTTCCTGGCTATTTTCCGCGAGGGCGGTATCGCCAGCCTTTTCTCGGATCCCGCAAAGCTTCCCCTGGTGCTGATCACCATCTTTTCCTTCAGCATCTCAGATACCTTTGACACCATCGGAACCTTCATCGGTACCGGCCGCCGCTCCGGTATTTTCAGTGAGGAAGACGAAAAGCTTATGGAAAGCGGTTCCGGCTTTAAGTCCCGTCTGGACAAGGCATTATTTGCCGATGCCACTGCAACCTCCATCGGTTCCCTGTTTGGTACATCCAACACCACGACCTTTGTGGAGAGCGCTTCCGGTATCGGTGTCGGCGGGCGCACCGGCCTGACCTCAGTGGTCGTTGCCATCTGCTTTGCTCTGTCCGCATTTCTCGCCACCTTTGTCAGCGCTGTACCTTATGCGGCCACCGCTCCGGCTCTTGTTTTAGTCGGCGTGATGATGACCTCCTCCTTCCGTGAAATCCACTGGAATGATCTTGACGAGGCGATCCCCGCATTCTTTGCAGGTCTGTTTATGGCGCTGTGTTACAGTATTTCCTACGGTATCGCCGCCGGCTTTATCTTTTACTGTATCGTCAAAATCTGCAAGGGCAAGGCAAAAGAAATCCATCCGATCCTGTGGGTATGTACCGGACTGTTTATTTTAAACTTTGTTCTTCTGGCCCTGCTCTGATACTTCTGAAAAAGGCCCCGGCTGCGATCTGGCAGAAAGCTTCACAAAAAGCTTATCCTTCCAATCGCCGCCGGGGCCTTTATAATTTAAGCACGCCATTCATACGGTGCTTTCATATCCCTAACAGGGCTTTCATATTCCTGAAAGTTCCAAAAAGCGCACTCCGGATTATATTTCATCCATTACATTTCATCCTGCATAGCACGGAACTTAGCCACATATTCATCGAATTTCGGATAGCGGTCCTTGCGGCCCTGCTCCACCTGATGCTCAAGCACACCGGTAAATTTCAGACGGCTGCGATCCTGTTCTTCCTTGGAAAATTCTACGGAAACCTTATCGCCATCTACCTTAAGTGTACCGTAAATACCGCAGATCGGGCAGCATACCGTTGTTGTTCCGTTTAAGGTCATCTCCTTGCAGTGGCATACCGGACATGCTCCCGGATCGCCTTCCCATGTGATCTCGCTCGTCTTTTTGTCCAGGCTTTCTACGATACGGGTACCCATATGCTTCGACTGCTCAATAAGCTTCGCCTGGATGTCCGGAACATAGGAGCCATAGGCGTCTAACTGGTCAACAACCTTCATATTCAGGCTCATACCAAACAGGTTGATTCCCGGAAGGCCATAAGATACCCAGTGTGGTGTCGTCGCGCCGCCTACGGAAATGTAAGAAACAAGATGGCGCTTCAGGCAGTCGGGATTTAATTCCTCGCCGCCGGTATCCTTGCGCAGCTCATTTTCAAAAAGCATATATGCCTTGTCGTGAGCCGGGCCAAAGCGGTCAACAAAGTTCTTTAACTGGCCGGTCGGCGCAAGAACATAGACCGGAGCAGCAACGATAATCGCGTCTGCTGCCAGAACTGCATCTGACAGAGCCTCATAATCGTCCTTCTGAACGCAACGGATCTGTCCTTTGCCGCTCTGCAATATACGGGAGCATCCGCCGCAGCCAATGCATGGCTTAATATCCAGCTTCATTGTATCGATGATCTCAACCTCTGCGCCGGCAGCCTTTGCCGACTCGATCGCTGCATTTAAAAACTTTTTGCAGTTGCCGTTGACACGGCCAAAATTCAGGCCCAATACTTTCTTTCCTGTGCTCATTTAACTTTCTCCTCCCTGAAATTCCTGCCTGCAAAGACTGCATTTATTCCGGGTATCCGGTCATAAGCGTCTGCCAGGCAGTTCTTAGCTGAAAACAGCAATTATTCGTCATTAAATAATCACTGAAAACGTATACTTTTATTATACCGGAAAAAAGAGTAAAATTATATCTGTTTTTATGTCCATTCATGGTTAAAATCGGTCTTGAATACACTTTAAATAACCATTTCGGGCAAATCCGACAATAATTCACTGTTAAAATCGGTCATCCTGAAAATTTCCCGCCGGAGCATCCGCAGACATTTCGCCAGATAGCTTCCCGCCCGGCATAGATGGGAGACCCGAAGCTCCCCCCCCTGTCTCGGGCAGGAGGATGACCGCCTTGAACAAATCACCGTCCAGATGAAGCTTAAAGGAACCTCCGTGAAGCTCCACAAGACTTTGAGCGATGGAAAGTCCAAGCCCGCTCCCCTCGGTCGTTCGGGAAGCATCGCCCCGGACAAAGCGCTGTGTCAGCTCCTCGGCCGAAATATTTAACGGCGCTTCAGATATGTTCTTCATCACAAAGCAGGCTTTTTCATCCTGTTCATACAGATCAATATACACCCTTGAGCCGGGCATTGCATATTTAAAAGCATTATTAAACAGATTATCAAGCACCCGGTACATGCGGCGTCCATCGGCATAGATCATCAGCGGCTCCTGCGGCGTATGCAGCACTAAAGAAAGCTGGCGCTGCTCGTACTTTTCCACATATGTTCCGGCCACCTGCTGCACAAGCTCATTAAACTCAATATTGCTGCGCTCCAGCGTAATATTTCCGCTGGAAGCTCTGGACGCTTCCACCAGGTCTTCAATGAGCATTTTCAGCCGCTGGGACTTGGAGTCCAGAATATCAATATATTCTTTGGCCGGCTCATCGGTAATGTTCAGCCGTTTTAATAAATCCACATAATTAATGATCGAGGTGAGCGGCGTCTTAATATCATGAGAAACATTGGTGATCAAATCCGCCTTCATACGCTCGCTTTTAATGCTTTCATCCACCGCGCGGTTTAAGCCCTGGCCGATATTATTGATATTGTTGGCAAATTCCAGAAATACGCCGCTTCCCATATCACTTGTGTCAATTTTGTAGTCCAGATGCCCGGAGGCGATCGCTTCAGCGCCTTTGGCAATCTCCTGGATTGCCATAAGCTTGCGTCCCACATAAATAAACTCGCCAATAAAAAGTCCAAGAATCACAAGGAAAAACAGCACGGAGCCCAGGGACATGGCGATCAGAAACAGGATAAAATCTGCGATCCCAAGACCAAGCACCACGGAAATATATTTGCGCATGAGATGATTATTGATCATCCCCTGATAGATCACTCTGTAAACGCCATGACATAGCTTATAGATCAGCGACTGGGAAATATAATTATGGGCCTTGCCCCGCCTTACAAGACTGTAAATTCCAAACATTCCTGCCATATAGGCCGGCACCAGCAGACAGAGTGCCGCGGCAATATCCCCCATATAGCGTCCGTCCACCGTCAGGCCGATGACCATCACAACAGCAGTGCCCATCAAAAACAAAAGCAGCGCAATAATAGCGGCTGCGATCTCTGTGTAAATTTTATCAAACCACAGCAGCCTCACTTCTTTTTCGCGGCGCCGCCAGCCAGCAGCCAGCAGTGTATACACAAAGCAGATCAAAAACACGATCACGGCCGTAATCCCTATGATCAGCACCGGAATGTCCCACTGACGAAGAAACGCATACACCTGGGAATGGAAATAAAAGGAATCCCCTGGCTCGAGCTGTTCCGGAACATAGGTATAAATATATCCAATATTCGTTCCGGCGCCTCCGGTATCAAACACATACCAGCTCCACGGCATAAAATTACTGCCCACGATCCCGTTGCCCGGGGCGGTCTGCTCTTCCACATCATACAGCTTCAGCCCGCTTAAGTCGTTGCTGTAATAAAAAATCCGTCCTTTCGCCGTAGCGCCCGAGGCGCTTACACCGTCGGACATCCGGTCAAAATCCGGGCTTTGAGCCAGCAGTTCGCCCTCTGTATCATATATGGCGTACTGAAAATTCACATAATCGTCCAGATAAATATTCCGCCACAGCTCCATTTCTACCGGATTGCCATAGGCGTTATGATCGGCCCATACATTAAGCAGCGAAGAAATCCCATTCAGGTGGCCGCAGTAATCCGAGTAAAAGGTTTCGGTCCGAAAATAACCATTCCCCGAAGCCTGACCGCTCTGGCTGTCATTTCTTTCAAGTGCAAAATTTATAAATAAAATACCAAAAATAACCGCAGTAATGATCGTTAAAAACGCAAAGAACATCAGCACATGCGCTGCGATTTTCAGCGGTATGCACCGGCGCAGTCTGTGATCTTCCATCAGGGCCGCCTCCTTTCCTGTTGCCGCATGGGTAAGCAGCATTTATATATGAGGTATAATTTAATCCATGTTCTCGACCTTATAGCCTACGCCCCATACAACCTTCAGATAACGCGGTTCTTTCGGATTGATTTCAATTTTTTCACGAATATGGCTGATATGTACAGCTACCGTATTATCTGCCGCCAGCGCATCCTCCTTCCAGATATTTTCATAAATCTCTTTAATGGAAAAAACGCGGCCCTTATTGCGTACAAGAAACTTTAAAATATTATATTCAATGGGCGTAAGCTTCACCGGCTCGCCCATAACCGTCACCTCTTTATTTGTATCATCAATCACAAGATCGCCTACGGTGTAAATTTCCCGGGAGCTGTCGTTTTTAGCATTTCCAAACACCGTATAACGCCTAAGCTGGGCCTTTACCCGGGCCAGAAGCTCCATGGGATTAAAGGGCTTTGTAATATAATCGTCCGCACCGATATTTAAGCCAAGAATTTTATCATTATCCTCCGACTTCGCCGACAATATGATGATCGGCACACCGCTTTTCTTACGGATTTCCAGCGTTGCCCTTATCCCGTCAAGCACCGGCATCATCACATCGATGAGCAGTAAATGGATGTCCTCCTTCTCAAGAATATTTATCGCCTCCTGCCCGTTATAAGCCTTAAACACGTTGTATTTTTCCCCGAGCAGATAAATCTCGATCGCCTTCACAATCTCTTTGTCATCATCACAAACCAGTATGTTATACATAAAAAACGTCCTTTCCCGTAATAAAACCTGGCTTTATTATAGTATTTTAACGGGATATTTTGAAGAAGTTTCATCAAAAATATAAATAATTCTTTAAAATCTCATAGAGATGCATATTTTGCCCGCTCTCCCTATTCCCCATTTTTCCTGTAATGGTTCCGGTATTCATTGGGCGTCAGCCCCGTTTCCTTTTTAAATAGCCTGGAAAAATATGGCATGTGCGTATAGCCGATACATAATGATTACTTTTTACAAAGATATGTTTTTTCATCGGAAACTGTGTTAGACTATAAGTGGACATGTAAGCCGCTTTAAGTGCCTTCATTTGCTGACTGTCACGCAAATACCGACGGTCACCAGCACCGCAGGCTGAAAAATACAATATTGGAATTAAGGGGGTATTCCTATGCCGACAAAAGAATGGTTGGAAAAATATGAAAAGATCAGGAAAAATCTGTCATCAAACATGAATCTGGACGCTTATTTTACCGAAAAAGTGATCGGAAATGTCCATATCGATACGCTGAACATCGGGACTGTCCATTTCCCCACAGGAACAATCTTTGCCTGTGACCCTTTGATCGAGCTGTCCGAAGCCCAGCCTTACATTCAGACGGTTCCTGCCGGAACCTATCCGGTCACGATCTGTGTTGTTCCCAGCGAGGAATACGGTGACCGCTACGCCTGCGTAAAGGTATCGATCAACAGTCAGGTGCCGGTCCGCTACGAGATGGGCATGGTCGGAATGGAAGACCTTGACGGGGAGCTTGGCGAAGATGAATTTTTCGGCTTTTTCGTAGATGCCGGTATGGGCTGCATCGCTGACATTAAGTCTCAGGAGCTGTTTAAAAAATACTGGGAGCAGCGCGAGCGTGAGGAAGAAGATATTGACGTTTATAACGACCTGTTTTTTGAGCTTTTGGAGGAAAACGCCAAAAGCCACCCCAAATATCAATGCGACGGCGGCGACTGGCTCAACTGGACGATTCCGGGCACCGACTGCAATATCCCGATTTTTACCGCCGGCTGGGGCGACGGCGTCTATCCATGTTATTTCGGCTACGACGCACAGGAGCATATATGCGGCGTATATATCCGTTTTATCGATATTGAAAAGGATTACGAACCTTAAAACAGCGGTACACTCCCGCTTCCGGGAGTGTACCGCCATCGTTTTAGCGCTCTTTATTTGCAAATTTTGTATAATTCGGCAGCCATACAAGCTCTACGGTGCCAATCGGGCCGTTTCTTTGTTTGGCTATAATGATTTCTGAAATATTTTTCTTGTCCGTGTCTTTATTGTAATAATCATCACGGTAAATAAACATCACCACATCCGCATCCTGTTCAATGGCGCCGGATTCACGCAGGTCCGAAAGCATGGGCCGGTGATCCGGACGGGTCTCGCAGGCACGGGAAAGCTGAGATAAAGCAATGACCGGGGCGTTAAGCTCTCTGGCCAGCGCCTTTAAGGCGCGGGAAATATCGGAAATTTCCTGTTGCCGGGACTCTGAACCGCGGCCGCCGCCGGTCATTAGCTGAAGATAATCGATGATCACAAGGCCGAGATTATTTTCCAGCTTATATTTCCGGCATTTGGAACGCAAATCGCCGATGGAAATACCCGGTGTATCATCAATGATCAGAGGGGCCTCGCTGATGACTCCGGCGCTTTCAATGAGCTTTTCCCAATCGGCCTGGCTCAGATTTCCGGTACGCATCGCCTGAGAGTCCACCTTGGATTCCATGGACAAAACACGGTTGATCAGCTGATCTTTGGACATTTCCAGACTGAAGATCGCCGTCGGTACTTTATTGCGCACTGCAATGTACTGGGCCAGATTCAGCACAAAGGCTGTCTTTCCCATGGACGGACGGGCCGCAATCAGGATCAGATCCGACGGCTGAAGGCCGCTGGTCTTATAATCCAGGTCATAAAAGCCGGTAGAAATACCGGTCACCGTCCCTTTATGTCTGGCCGCCATTTCAATCTTATTAATAACGTTTAAAACAACCTCCTGGATCGGCACAAAATCATCCGCACTTTTTCTCTGGAGCAGATCGAAAATGCGCTTTTCCGTTGTTTCCATGATGGCTTCCACCGGCTCCTTATCCAGATAGCACAGGTTGGCAATTTCCTCATTGGCCTTGATCATCCGGCGCAGCGCCGACTTGTCGGCTACAAGCTTGGCATACTGTTTTATGTTAACTGATGTGGAAATACTGTTTAAAAGATCACTCAAAAATTCCACGCTGGCAAGCTCTTCCGGCACATCCCGTGTCTTTAGCTCCTCCTGGAGCGTAATGAGGTCCACAGGGATATTTTTATTATTCATATCCACCATGGCGTCAAACAAAATGCCGTATTTGCGCTGGTAAAAATCATCTCCGGTAATCATCTCCGAGGCCGTTACCACCGCGTCGGTATCCATGAGCATTGAGCCGATGACCGCCCGCTCCGCGTCATCACTATGGGGCAGTATACGTTTGATTAATGCTTCATCCATATGCGCCGCCTGAGCCCTCAGGCTTCTTTAACCTTAACGGTAAGCTGTGCCACAACCTTCGGATGTACTTTATAGGATACGATCGTTGTTCCCAGTGTGCGGATTGGCTCGTCTAAAGACAGCTTCTTTTTATCAATATCCAGTCCGAGCTGTTCTTTGGCAGCAGCGGCGATTTCTTTGGTCGATACAGAGCCAAACGTCTTTCCGCCTTCGCCGGTCTTAATGGAAACTGTTACAAACTTTTCTTTTAAATCCTCTGCCAGCGCCTTAGCCTGCTCCAAAAGCTCTCTGGCTACCTTTTCTTCGTTGGCTTTCTTTAATTTCAGGTCGTTAAGATTTTTCGGTGTTGCTTCGATACCAAGCTTTTTCGGCAAAATAAAGTTTCTCGCATAACCGTCATTGACATTGACCATATCGCCCTTCTTTCCAAGGGACTTTACATCTTCAAGCAAAATTACTTTCATCTATATCTCTCCTTCATTTTTCATTCTCCGCACTTCAGCCTTCACCCTGGCAATGGCATCCGCAACGGAAATATCTTTAAGTTGAGCACCGGCAATGGCACTGTGCCCGCCGCCGCCAAAATGCTCCATGACAAGCTGTACATTGATTTCTTCCATCGAACGGGCACTGATATATACCGTTCCTTTAATATTGGTAAATACAAAGGAAGCCTTGACACCTGTGATATTTAAAAGTTCATTGGCGATCTGTGCACCCACAACAGTCGGGGTCTCCAGATTGCCCGGCACACATTCCGCAAATGCAAACTCATGATCAAATATTTCTGCTTTGCTGATAGCGGCCGCCCGCACACGGTAGGTTTCCATATCATCGCGGAACATCATGCGTATTTTGAGCACATCGGCACCGTTTTTGCGCAGATAAGCCGCCGCCTCAAAGGTGCGCACCCCGGTCTTATTGAGGAAATTATTCGTGTCGATCATCAGGCCCGCATACATGGCATTGGCTTCTTCAGGACGCAGCTTAATGCCGTCGCTGATATACTGTAAAATTTCCGCAACCATTTCACTGGCAGAGGACGCATACGGTTCAATATAAGACAGCACCGCATTTTCAATACTCTCGCTGCTCTGGCGGTGATGGTCAAGGATCACAATACTGCGGGTGCCGCTAAGAAGGTCCGGACATTCTGTGTAGGACGGCCGGTTGACATCTACGACTACCAGCGCTGTATTAAGGTCTACGATTTCCCTTGCCTGCGCCTCATTCAGAAACATATCGCTGTCATAATAGGAATTATTTTCAAAGCATTCTTTCAGCGGTCGGACGGTCTTGGTCACCTCATTAAGCACAATATATGCTTTTTTATTCAGCGCTCTGGCAATACGGTATACGCCCACGGATGCGCCAAATGAGTCCACGTCGCCGATCTTATGGCCCATAACAACGACCTGATCCTTGCCTTCAAGAAGCTGCTTGAGCGCATGTGCCTTCACGCGGGCACGAACCCGGGTGCTCTTTTCCACCTGCTTTTTCTTGCCGCCATAGTAGGAAATTTTTTCCCGTTCTTTGACAACAGCCTGGTCGCCGCCCCGGCCTAAAGCAAGCTCGATGGCATTTTTCGCCCACTCCGCGGACTGGGAATAAGACACCGCATCAGCGCCGATACCGATACACAAGGTCACAGCCATTTCATTGCCGATATTGATCTCGCGCACCTCGTCCAAAAGCGAGAACTTTGTGCTCTGAAGCTGCGGGAGATAACGGTGCTGAATCACAAACTGATAGCGGTCCTTCTCCACCTTCGTCACAATGGCATCATAGTTTTGCATATATTTTGTAATCTTCCGCTCGATCAGCGCCGCTAACAGTGACCGGCGCACTTCCTCTGTGCTGTTTAATGCATCTTCATAATTATCCACAAAAATGATACCGCACACAAGGCGCTGCTCCTGGTTTTCACGGATATAATTGCGGATTTCTGTTTCATCAAACAGATACATCGCAATGAGAACATTTTCCGCGCCGGTATCCACAAGGGCATTGTTCTGAGAAAAATCCGTCAGGACGATCCGCACAAGCTCAGCGCGGTAATAGCTGTCATTATAGGCCACCGGAACAATCGTCTTATGCTCATCTCCCGGAAACTTATCCGGAGTGATCTCCGGGAACAGATGGCCAATCCCTCTGGACGCCATATGGGGATCCGCCATTTCGCCAAAGCTTTTGTTCGCCCACAGCAGCCGTCCCTGATCATCTAACACAGCATATGGTATCTGAAGGTCGAACAGGAGCGCCCGCTGAACCTGTCCATATTCCAGGGCAAAATTCACCAGCTCACTGATAATGATCGGCTTGATCCGTGAACGGATGATTAATGCCGCAATCACATAGCACAGCAGGCATACTGCCGCAATAAAGCCGCATTTATAATCCACAATGAAGATTCCGATGGTCATGGCCGCAAGGAGACAGCTTAAGACCAGCGGCCATCGCAGATACGATTTTAACTGTCCCTTCAATTTCACCTGATTCTTCATGCTTCTTCCTCACTTTCCCATATTTTAATATGCTGTACGCCATTTATATAATGCGTACTTTTGCGCATAGGTCTGCTCGCTTCGCTCGCTGCGCAAAAGACGCGGTATAATAGCCACTCATGTGGCTATTATACCAGGGCGCTTTCGCTCCCTGGTAAGGCTTCGCTTCTCATGCGTACTTTTGCGCATAGGTCTGCTCGCTTCGCTCGCTGCGCAAAAGACGCGGTATAATAGCCACTCATGTGGCTATTATACCATTAAGTTTGATTTTGGTAAACAGGGGTTTTTAAGGTTGTGGGGAATCTTATTCGGATGAGTGTCGCCGGCTGTCGGGGAAATTGATTGTAAAATTCAAAGTTATGGAATATAATAACATGGATGGAACCGCTGTACCGGCCGGACGCCGGGACGGCGTATAGGACTTTCATCGGTTGTTTGAAAAATTGATCGGATAATGTTTTGATTCGATTATCACTAAGGAGGTTTTTATGTCTAAGGTTTTTATTTTCTTTGCTGACGGGCTTGAAGAAATTGAAGGTCTGACTGTCGTTGATATGATGCGCCGGGCCGGTATTGATATTTCTATCGTTTCCATGAATGGAACGTTAAAGATTACCGGTTCCCACAATATTGAGATTGGAGCAGATATGCTTCTTAAAGATGTCCGCAGCCAGGACGGCGATATGTTTGTACTCCCGGGCGGATTGCCGGGTACCAATCATCTTGCCGATAGTCCGGAGCTTGCACATATTTTAACGGAAGCCAATGCTGCAGGAAAATATGTTGCAGCTATCTGCGCCGCACCATCGGTTCTCGGCGGTCTTGGCCTTTTATCCGGCAAAAACGCCACCTGCTATCCGGGTTTTGAAGACAGGCTTTCCGGCGCTAACTGCTGCACATCCAATGTTGTTGTGGACGGAAATATTATTACGAGCCGCGGTATGGGCACCGCTATCGATTTTTCTGCCCAGTTAATCGCACTGCTTACCGACGCACAGAAAGCGCATACACTAAAGCAGTCCATCATGTTTAACTATCAGCCGATGTAGCACCGGTATTTTGAGAGCGCAGAGGCCGCCCTAAAGGCTGCCCCTGCGCTCTTCTCATCGATTTTTTTCATTAACTTTTTTCATCGGCTTTTTTCGTCATTTTTTCATTATTTATTGATTTATTGTTATCTTTTCGTTTCCTTTCCATTTATTATTGTTATCTTTTCGCTTCCTTGACTTTACTCTGTCCGCACGTTTTACAGCACAAATACTGCTTCTCCAATCCCCTCCAGCACATCGTCACGGGTTACCGGGCAAACACAGCTATGTTCGTCCCAGACCATCTGCACCGGTGATTCTGCCGTCAGGCAGGGCCAGCGTCTGATGGCCGACTTTTCAGAGGAGGTATCATAGCTTCCGGCTGCCATGACGCCGGAAGCGGCCGACGATGCGGCACTCCCGTTTTCTGTGACGCCGGAAGCAGCAGACGACGCGGCACCGTTTGGGTCGCCGGATGTTATAAATTGTATAAAGCTTTTATAAATCTCCTGTCCCAGTGCTTTTGCCTTTGCCATATGCTCCTGCCCGTTAAAAAATACCGGAAGGGGTTTGGCAAAGGCGAGTGACTGGTCAAAGCAGTGGAGTGCCGGTTCAAAGGCAACGCTGTACTGCCAGACCTTTGATCCCCGGGCTGCCAGACGACGCGCCAGACGATAGCTGTATGTGCGGTACATATAATCGGTCAGAATCCGGACCCATATGTCTGACATCTGCTCTCCGGAAGGCTCACATCCGTGCTCTGACGTATATTCATCACAAAGCCGTTTAAAATCCGCCCGGGCCACAGATGCATTTTTCCCAAAGAGAAACTTTGCTATTTCCGGAGCTTTTGGGGCAAAATCCGGATTCAGCATTTTATAAAATACCAGTTCGTGCATACTGGAGCCAATCATGGCGCTGCCTTCCCATAAAGTTCCCCGGGCCGCGATCTCAGAGGCATTTTCCGGAAGAAAGATACCATCTGCCACAGGGCCGAACATACATGTATTGCCCGGGTTATCACACAGCCGCTTCTGCGCCTCAATCAAAATGTCCGCCGGAAGCTCCATAAGCTCACGAATCGTCAGGCGCTTACTGCCGTCCGGCGGCAGGCAGTCGGCTTTCCCTTCACGGCTGTCTTTGGCCCCGCCATCTGCTGACGGCTGATTTTCAAGTATCTGGCAGAGCTGATCCATAAACCGATTTGCAATGATTCCTGCCGTTTTTTTATCCCGGATGCTTTGTGTGGCACCGCTGGAAAGGATCACTCGGTGTACATAGCGCTTTAACTTGGGCGTACACATCAGCGCTGCAATCGCCTTTGCCCCGGCTGAGCTGCCCATAAGGGTCATACGCTCCGGATCGCCGCCAAAGGCCGAAATATTTTCATAAATCCATCGTATTGATGCCATCAGATCCATCAGGCCAAGGTTGCCGGAAAGCTCCGGTGCAGCGTCCGGGCATCTGTCCTGCGGCGCATTTTCCCGGCAGCCGATTCCAGAAGCGGCATCTGCCTGTTTGTCTCCATTTTTTTCTTCCAGACCGCCCAGATATAAAAATCCAAAAATGCCAAGGCGGTAATTTACAGACACATAGATCAAGCGCTGATCCCGGATAATCTGTGCCGGCAGGTGCTCCTGGTTACTTCCATTTTGAAATGCACCGCCGTGAACCTCCACGAGCACCGGAAGTCCTCCGCCATTTTCAGACGCCGTTCCATGACCGGCCGTTTTCGCCGGACGGATTGTCGGACAGCTTGTCGGACGGATTTCCGAAATACTGCCATTTTCACTGCCATCTTCAGGAAGGCTTACGAAGGTTTCCGGCACATAAATATTTAAATTCAGGCAATCCTCGTCAAATTCATCCCGGGTCTGAGGCTTTTCCCATGGAGCCGCCGGCGGCCCGAAAACCTGCATCGCCTTCTTTCCAAACACCGACGCATCCCGGACGCCTTCTCAGCGCACCGGTTCCGGACGTTTAAACCGTCCGGCGCGCGCAAAAGGTATGCCCTTAAATTCCGCATAACCGCCGGAACAAATACCGGACACCATACCGCCTGTTGTCATTACATCAATCCTCTTATCCATTTTTAACACCCCTTTAACACAGCTTGCACATTATTGATGATTTGTTTATACTCATAGACAGACCATTTCCATAAATCAGGTGATGCTGTGCGGATAAAACAAGGCATCACACGCATACAGAAAGGAGTTGTCCATGGAACTTCTTCAGCTTTATTATTTTCAGGTAACTGCCCGCTGCGAACATATTTCCGCAGCTGCCCGGAAGCTTCAGATTGCCCAGCCCGCTCTAAGCCAGACGATCCGGCGTCTGGAGCATGAGCTTGGGACGCCGCTTTTTGACCGCATCGGCCGGCATATCCAGCTCAATGATTTTGGGCGTATTTTCTTAAAATATACCGATACCGCCCTCGGCGCGCTGTCCGATGCCAGAGCTGAGCTTGCGGATGCTATGGCCAATCCCTGGCAGAAGGTTACGCTCTGTGTCCAGGCCGCTTCGTCGCTGCTTCCGGACATCCTTGGCAAATTTACCCGGCTTTATCCGAAAATACAGTTTCAGATTACCCAATCTACCGCCGCCACGGACAATATCCCGGATATTGACCTGACCATAAGCGCGGCTGTCTCCTCCGGAAATACGTCCGCGTTTTCCGGAAATACATCCGCATTCTCCGGAAATACGGCTGTGGTCTCCGGTGATACGCCTGTGTTCTCCGGCGATACATCTCTGTTCTCCGGCGATACGTCTGTGCCTTCAGACAATGTGTCCGCCAGCGGTGAGCCGGCCGCATCCGCCGGACAGGCACCCGCACCGGACAAAAACCGTTGTATTTTACTCACAGAACCCCTTGTGATCGCGCTGCCCTCCGGTCATCCTCTGACTGAGAAAAAATCACTGACACTTAAGGAACTCGCCTCGTGGCCCTTTGCCAGCCTTCACAAAAGCTCAAATCTTTTTCAGATTACCCGCTATTATTGCGCTCTGGCCGGATTTGAGCCAAGGATTTCGCTTTCCTGTGATAATCCACAGGCATTTCGGGAGCTGCTTGGGCTAAACATGGGTATTGCCATGATCCCGGAAATCACCTGGCCTAAAATGGAAGCTTCCGGGATCGTTACCCGGCCCATCTCCGATATTTGCTGCCGCCGGGACATCGTGCTGACCTGGCACAAAAACCGCTACTTAAGCAGCAGCGCGCTGCTGCTGCGGGATTTTCTGAAAGACTACTTTTTGGAACTCGCAGCTGCCGCCGCCCGCTGACCATCGCCCGGCAAATACCTGCTCGTGCGAGCACGGCTGCTGCTTGCCGGGCTTATCACTACCATCTCGCGGCTTACGCCGCTCGCTGGCTGTTGCCCGGCAAATACCTGCTCGTGCGAGCACGGCAGCTGCTTGCCGGGCTTATCACTCAAAATACCACAGGTGGCTGGCCAGGCTGATGACTGCAGGGATGGAGATTAATGAAAGCACAGAGCTTAAGCAGACACTCTTAACAGCCTGAGTATAATCCTTATTATGAATTTGTGCAAATATGGCCACATTGGAGCCCACCGGCGTTACTGCCACCATGAGCACAGCCATTTTAATCAGCATATACCGGTCTGGCACAAGGCTTAAAAGCCCAAGCGTTACCGCCGGGATCACAAAGAGCCGAACAAGTGCTGAAAGCCACGCCGTTTTATCTAAAATAAGCTCTGACAGACGTGTCTGCGCCAGATAAATACCAATACTAATCATCGCCATCGGCGCATTCATACCGGCAATCAGCGATAAGGTTCCGGTAATCATGCCGGGGACTTCCACCGGCAGGACAAATGCTAAAATCCCCACAACCATACTGATGAGAATCGGATTCGTCACGATTTTTTTCGCGCTAATCTGCCGCCGGTCACCCGTGATCACGAAAACACCGTAAGTCCACTGCAAAAAGTTTAAAAGCGCCACAAAGGCGGATACATAAAATACCGCCTCGCTTCCAAGCACCGCCTGTACGATGGGGATTCCCATAAATCCCGCATTGGAAAAGGCCGTTCCAAAATTTTCAATCGGATGCCGCCGAAACAGCAGCGCCGACAGCGCCATGGCTAGCGCAAGCGCGGCGGCAGACAGTCCGAATGCAATGGCAAGTCCCCGCAGCCGTTCCATAGAAAACTCCGTCATATATGCATTGACAACTACGCAGGGCATAATAACATAGACGAGAATATTTCCTATATCCTTACTGCCCTGAACCGATATTTTCTTTGTACGAAACAGCAAAACTCCTATCATCATTAATAAAAACATGATGCACACCTGTGTCACCAGTACATTCATAAATTCCATAGCTGCTTTTCCTCCCAAATCCTTGTTTTTATTAATATTGTAGAGTATTTTTTTGATATTGTAAAATATATTATTTAATATTTGTTTATAACATGAAACATATAATTTAAGATCATTTCACACATATCCCGTCAAAACCGGGGACAATCGATAAGGATTAAGGGAATGTCTTTTCCTGTGCAGATATGCTTTAACCGATCGGACAGACCTGCCAAAAAAGACCTTGACAAATCTGCATAGCTGCTGCATATAATAAGTTGTAACCATTTTATTTGTCAATCCGTAAATTTTATATTTTTGATACATACGCTTTATAAGGAGGTTGATTCCTATGTCTATGGAAGATTATGAGAAAGCGCTAAAGCTTGGTCAGAAAAAATATCGTGAGCAGGCGTCTTCCGGTAATTATCCTTACCTTCCGGTGCTGGACGATCTTCTGGCTCAGACAGACATTGAAACCCGCACAAAGCTGGGTACTATTGATATTCCTTTGGACCTTATCGTCGGCACCAGCACAGAAGGACGCACCACCGCATTCGCGTCCAACTTCATGCCGTTACTTGAAGAAAAGTCCGAATTTGCAACCAAATGGTCACAGCTCGTAGATGCGCTCATCGAGGAAGGACAGCGTGACCCGGTTATTGCCTACGAATTTTTAGGCAGATATTATATCGTAGAAGGCAATAAACGCGTCAGCGTATCGAAGTATCTTGGCTCGGTCAGCGTCTATGGCACAGTTACCCGTCTTGTTCCCAAACGCAGCGACGATCCTGAAATCAAACTGTATTATGAATATCTGGAATTTTATGAGGTTTCCAAGATTAATTATGTATGGTTTTCCCGGGAGGGCAGCTACCGCCGCCTGATGAGCATTCTTGACAACTGTACAAACACCCCGTGGACTCAGGATGAACAGGCGCTTTTCCGCTCATCCTGGCTGGCCTTTAACCGTGAGTTTTCCGCCCTCGGCGGCGGTCAGCTTGCCTGTACGCCAGCCGATGCGATGCTCATTTATATCGAGCTGTTTGATTATGCGTCTCTGCTTGAAGATACACCGGCCACGATCCGCAATAATATGACAAAAATCTGGGATGAATTTGTGCTTGTCAACAAAGATGAATCTGTGGCTCTGCTGATGGTTCCCAACGAGGAAACGCCAAAGAAAAGTATTTTCAGCAAGCTTCTTCCGTCAAGCCCTGAGCATCTGCGGGTTGCCTTTATTCACAATAAAACCGCAGAAACATCTGCCTGGACCTACGGCCATGAGCTTGGCCGCGCCCATCTGGATCAGGTATTCGGCGATACGATCGAGACATGCTGTATTGACAATATTGAGCCCGGCGATGCCTACGACGCCATTGAGCAGGCCATTGCCAACGGATACAATGTCATTTTTACAACCACTCCCGAATTTGTCAACGACAGTCTCAAATCAGCCATCGCCCATCCGGAAATCCGGGTGCTCAACTGCTCCTTAAACATTCCGCACCGCTATATCCGTACATACTACGGCCGGATGTATGAAGCAAAATTTTTATCCGGTGTTATGGCCGGGGCACTTACGCGCAATAATAAGATTGGCTACATTGCCGATTATCCGATCTACGGTATGACGGCAAATATCAACGCATTTGCCCTTGGCGCGAAAATGGTCAATCCGGATGCTAAGGTTTATCTGGAATGGTCAACGTTAAAGGACAGCGATCCTTACGAAAAATTCCGCAAGGAGGATATTGTCATCATCTCCGACAAGGAAATGATCAATCCAAGCAGCCACTCCCGTGAGTTCGGACTGTACGCTGAAAAAAATAATGTCAAGACGAATCTGGCTATGCCGATCTGGCACTGGGGCGTTTTTTATGAACGGATCATCCGCAGTATTTTAAACGGCGCATGGAAGCTTGACGATGAAACTGATGATCTTCAGGCACTTAATTATTGGTGGGGCATGTCTGCCGGGGTCATTGACCTGATCGATTCTGACAAAATTCCTGCCGGTCTCGAGCAGCTGATGAATATTTTAAAAGCTTCGATATGTAATAATACATTTGTTCCATTCACAGGGCCGCTCTACAATCAGGAGCAGGAGCTTATGTGTGAAGCTCAGCAGATAATGGAGCCGGAGGACGTTATTGTCATGGACTGGCTCGTGGATAATGTTGTGGGAACGATCCCCACGCTGGATGAACTTGTGAAAGATGCGCGCAAGGTTGCCGTACATTACGGCATTGCCCCGGACGCATAATTTAAGGCCGTGTTTGTCATGCGTCAGAGCATGCGCATGACCGGCAAATGAGAAGGAAACAAAAGCTATGAATATAATGGTACTTGCGGATACGGAATCCCGGTCGCTTTGGGATTTTTTTGAAAAAAGCAAATTGGAGGGCATTGATTTAATATTATCGTGCGGGGATTTAAACCCGCACTATCTTCAGTTTTTGTCGTGCTTTACGAAGGCGCCCATTTTGTACGTCCACGGAAATCACGATTCCCGTTACGTCAACGATCCGCCCATCGGATGCACATGTATTGAGGATAAAATTTATAATTTTAACGGCGTGCGTATCCTCGGTCTGGGTGGTTCCATGAAATATAAAAACGGGCCTTTTCAGTATACACAAAGAGAAATGAACGCCCGCATACGCAAGCTGCGTTTTTCCCTGATGATCCATAAGGGGTTTGATATTCTTCTGACCCATTCTCCGGCCTTCCAGCTCAACGACGGCCAGGACCTTCCGCATCAGGGCTTTTCGGGCTTCATCCGTCTGATGGACAAATATCACCCGAAATATTTCTGTCACGGCCATGTGCATATGAGCTATGGCAGAGAATATACACGGCTGTCCCAGTATAATGATACGCAGATCATCAACGGTTACGAAAAGTATGTTTTTACCTATGGAGAAAAGCTGCAAACGTGAAAAAGACGGTGTTGCCACCGTCTTTTTCAATTCAGTCCTTATTTACCGGTTTAAAGCCTTCACCGAGAATTTCCCCGGCTTCAGTTGTCACTACAAAGGCAGCGTGATCCACTTCCCGGATGATTGACTTAAGCTTTGCAAATTCGGATTTGCGCACAGCGCATATGAGTACTTCTTTCTCCTGGCCGGTATAGGCGCCCTTTCCATGAAGCAGCGTCACGCCCCGGTCGATGTCCTCAAGGATTCTCTGGGCAATCTCAGGATTTTTGTCTGAAACAACAGTCACCATATTTCCCTGGTCAAAACCATAAACAATCGCATCGATCACCTTTGTGCTGCAAAACAATGAAATAATGCCATACATACCGGACTCCAGATTTCCAAAAACAACGATAGAGAGGGCGATGACCGCAAAGTCCACAAAAAGAATGGCACGTCCCATGGAAATATGCGGCCAGCGCAGGCGCATCAGGTTTGAGACAATCTCTGTACCTCCGGTTGTGGAGCCCCGCAAAAAGATCAGGGCAAGACCGGCGCCGATAAAGACACCGCCAAAAACCGCTCCCAGAAGCGGTTCTCCGACGTACACCGGGAAAAAAGGTGCAGCTACCCAGTCGATCATCAAACTGCTGATCACAAGCGAGCATATCGTTTTAACGGATGCTCTGCGGCCGAGAAACATAAACGACAGGATCATCAAAGGCACATTGATTGCCATACTCACGCCGCCGATTGGAAGCACATCCCATATATAATTCAAAATAATCGCCAGGCCGGATACACCGCCCGGCGCGATATTTGCCGGTTCTGTAAAGCACACAATGCCGATGGCAAACAACAGTGATCCTAAAAGATCCGCTCCAATATCCAGCAATATATCCCGTGTATGTTTCATCCTGTTCTGCTGCGTCATTCATAATCCTCCTTCTGTGCCAACAAACTGTATATTTTCCTTCGCCGGGCTTCACCTCGCTTTGCCATGCTCCGCTCGGTCACGGGCTTCGCCCGATGCCATGCCACACAAACGCGCTTGACTGCAAGCAGTCAGCGCTTTTGTATGGCATGGCGCCCGGCTCAGGTTTTCGTGAACATGATGTCGTGGTTGATTTTTTTGTAGAAGCCGGTTTTTATGTCTTTGAATTTTGTGTAGGTTCCCATGAGCCACATGAGTTTTGTGACGGTGGCTTCGGGCGTCATGTCGTAGGCTTCAAGGAGGTCAAACCGTTCCTTGATTCTTGAACCCACATTGTAAATAACCATATCGCTTCCTTCATTCGGTACCTGGGTCGTCATGACAAGAAGCTTGCCGGAGCCTGTCCATTCGGCAATGGCATCCATATATACATCCTCTCCATAGCACGGAATGCCACCCACGCCAAAGCTTTCAATGATCAGCGCATCATAGTATGGCTTCAGATAATGGATGACCCCTGCATCCATCCCCGGGATCAGCTTTAATGTAAACACCCGTGGATTGAGCGTTGTATAAAATTGAAGCGGCCCTGACGGTTTCCACTCAATATAGCGGATAATACTGCCGTCCCGGATGACTGCCACATCCGGGAAATTAATACTTGAAAAAGCATTAAAGCTTTTGGAGCGGATTTTTCGTGCCCGGGTGCCTGCGATCACCTGTCCCTGAAACACGATGACCACATCATGCGAATCCGGATCGCTGGCATAAAGAATACTGTCATACAGATTCATTTTTGCATCTGTGATTTCCTTATCAATGGGCCGCTGAGCTCCGGTAAGCACAATCGGCTTCGGGCTGTTCTGGATCATATAGGACAATGCAGCTGAAGTGTAGGCCATTGTATCTGTACCATGAAGGATCACAAAGCCGTCGTAGACATCATACTGCTCCCGGATCGTGCGCGCCATTGCCTCCCAGTGTTCCGGCAATATATTTGTACTGTCCAGATTAAAAAGCTGCCGGCCTTCCACATGGCATATGCGGCTTACAGACGGCACATAATTTAAAATTTCCTCAGAACTGATCTGAGGCGTCAGCCCGCTTTCACTTCCCCGGGAGGCAATCGTCCCACCGGTAGCGATCAATAAAATTTTTTTCATATAAGCCAGTCCTTTCCTTCCGGTGTCCGTTCACTTACGGTGCATAAAATGTGCATTTTTGCAAATACTATTCCTCAAAAGGCGCATCATCCTGTCTGCTGCGCCAAAAAAGGAGATGAATACGATGGAACGCGATATGTCTGAAATCATCTGCACATGTCTTGGGCTCACAGCACAGGATATTGCCGATGCTCTGGCCAATGGCGCCGAAAATTTTGAAGCTGTCGTTCGCGCGACCGATGTGACGACCGTCTGCGGTGTCTGCGAAGAAAGCGTCCGGGAACTCATTGAAGAATTAAAATGAAAGAATCCCGAGATGCTCCAGTAAAATTTTCAGGCCGATCAGTATAAGGATCACGCCGCCGAAAAATTCGGCCTTGCTTTTGTATCTGGCGCCAAAGACCTTTCCAATACAGACGCCGGCAAAGGCCAGAATGAATGTTGTACAGCCGATAAAGGCCACTGCCGGGCCGATGGATACCTGCAAAAATGCAAAGGTAATCCCGATGGCCAGGGCATCAATGCTTGTGGCAATGGCCATTAAAAACAATTCGCGGATGTCCAGACGGTCATCTGTGGCACATTCGCTTTCTTCTTCTTTGCCAAGCGCCTCGCGGATCATATTGCCGCCGATCAGCGCCAGCAGCACGAAGGCGATCCAGTGATCAATGCTTGTGATATATTTTTCAAACTGACGCCCGAGCATCCAGCCAATCAGCGGCATCAAAGCCTGAAAGCCGCCGAAAAACACCGCAATAACTACGGCCTGGCCGTAGCGCATTTTCCGCATACAAAGACCTTTACAGACAGCTACCGCAAAGGCATCCATTGAAAGTCCTACTGCAATCAAAAATAATTCAAATAATCCCATGCTCTTTACTCCTAAGTCCTAAATTATGTCTGTGTGTATGTTTCTTCCCCGAGAATCTTATAAATCAGCGGATTTCTGCGGGCAGCTTCAGGTGTTATCCTGTAACTTGCATAAAAATCCCGTATCCACTGTCCGGTCAGCGGTGTATCATGGTAAATCTGTGCCAGAAGCTGACCCTCCTGCACATAATCACCGACTTTGGCCGCCAGCACAATACCGGTTCCCGGACGTATCGTGTCATCCTGTTTTTCACGTCCGGCGCCAATCTGCATTGCCAGCGTTCCCAGGCGCACTGCTTCCATATGCGCAATATAACCGGAGGTCTTTGCTGTAAGTCCGGTAACGCAGGCGGCTTGCGGCAGCAGGTCCGGATCATCGATCTGAGAGACATCCCCGCCCTGAGCAGACACCATTTCCCGCAGCTTATTTAAAGCCGTACCGCTTTCAACCGCAGTACTCAGCCGGGCCCTCGCATCCTTTAGATCAGAGGCGATCCCTGCCATCATAAGAAGCCGGCTGCCCGCCTCCATACAAAGCTGCGTAAAATCTTTTGGCCCTTCTCCTTTTAGTGTCGCGATCGCCTCCTTCACCTCCAGAGCATTGCCGATCGCATAACCAAGGGGCTCATCCATATCTGTGATCATCACACAGACCCGCCGGCCCAGCGCCGTACCGATATTCATCATCTCCTGCCCCAATGCGATAGCCTGTTCCGGCGTTTTCATAAAAGCACCGCTGCCATACTTAACGTCCAGCACCATGGCATCGCTTCCGGACGCCAGCTTCTTTGACATAATGCTTGAAGCAATCAGCGGCATCGAATCCACCGTTCCGGTCACGTCGCGCAGTGCATACAGCTTTTTATCCGCAGGCACCAGATTGCCCGTCTGCCCCACAATAGCCAGGCCTATATCATTGACCTGCTGTATAAACTGCTCCCGGCTCAAGTAGCAGTTAAAACCGCGGATCGATTCCAGCTTATCTAAAGTACCTCCGGTATGGCCAAGCCCCCGGCCGGACATTTTAGCCAGGCGCGCGCCGCAGGCGGCCACCATCGGTCCCAGTGCAAGCGATGTTTTATCGCCGACACCGCCCGTCGAATGTTTATCCACCTTGATCCCTGAAATGCAGCTTAAATCCAGCACATCGCCGCTGTGCATCATTGCCATGGTCAGATCGGCCGTCTCACAGGCATCCATCCCCTGAAAAACGATTGCCATCAGCAGTGCGCTGACCTGATAATCCGGAATAGCTCCATCAACATAGCCTTTTATCCAAAAACGGATTTCCTCAGTGCTCAGCGGTTCTCCATTCCGCTTTTTTACGATCAAATCTACAAAACGCATATATACCCTCCCTCCAAAAAATCCTGCGATTTTAAGCGACAGCCTCCGCTTTGCCGCAACGCGGTCACAAGCGGAATTTTTTAAATTTCGCCGGAACGCCCTTTCCGATAAAATGCTCTTTCCGGTGAAATGCTCTTTCCGGTGAAGTGCCGTTTCCGGTAAAATTTAAAAGAGCTGTGCCAACTTCGCTATATCATTGTATAGCTTTCCAGAAATTCGCACAACCCTTTTTTATACTGTTCTTTAAATCGTTTTTCCGCAGCCGGTCCGGCCGGATATGGCAGATCCGGCACAGTGCCGCTAATATATGAGCACCGGCGTATTGAGCTCTACGGCATCAAAAATCTTTTTAACCCATGTGTACGGCGTATTGACACAGCCGTGGGAACCGTTGGAAATATAAATGCTGCCGCCGTAATTCGCCTGATTGTCACCGCGCCAGCTGGCATCGTGGATGCCATAACCGCTGCGGTAAAACCCGATCCAGTAATCTACCGGCGAGCTGTAACGGCTGCCGTCAGCCTCATCACCCTCCAGGACAATGTTCGTATAACGGTTCAGCACTTTAAACGAACCTTTTGGCGTGTCATAGCCCATATTCACAGTACCGGTCACAATATTTGTATCCGTGTACAAAGCGCCGTCCTTATAAAACCACATATGCTGATCGTCAATGCTGATCTCTATATATGTATCGCCAATCTCATTGCCGCCGCGCCGCGCCGCTGTGGCACTGTACACCGGTTCACGGGTCTGACTTTCCCCGTCCTTAAGAAGCTGGGCCAGTTCTTCTGCCTCCGCGGCAACGTCGATCTGCCAGCCATAATTTCCGCCGCCCACCGTGACCGTAGCGCCACCGGTCGTGACAAACTCCCTCGAACCGCCGATCGTATCATATTTTTCCGCCAGTTCTTCCACATAGGCGGTCACCTTTTCAGTATCTACCGTAATTTCACCGTTCTCATCCTGGCATATCCAGCTTTTTGTCGTCGAACCATCGAGAACCTCTTCATCATCACCAAATGTATAGGTGATCGTTGTCCCCTCGATCTTTTCCACCGGAGCCATGATCTCCCGGATTTCCCGGGACTGCGTCGTCACCTTCGGCGCCACATAGCAGGATTCATCTAAAATAACCCGGGTCTTTCCCTCAGACAGCGCCTCCTGAATAAGTGGAAGCGCTTTCCTGGCATCGACCTGTGTTCCCCTAACCTCCGGGACAAGGTTCACGCCGTCCTCTGTAAATTCCACATAAGCGTCCCTGGGCTCGACCAGATTGCTGCCGCTGACACATTTCAGGTCATTCACCGCATTCTCGAGCTTTTCTTCATCATAGGTGATCGTGCTGTCCACTGTGTAAAAATTAACATCAGCAAAAGCCCCGATCCAGCCCCATATCCCCTGCCCGGCCTTGATCTCGTCCACCCGGTCAAAGGCAGCCGCATAATCAATATCAGAACCGGAAATCACCTCCTGGTCGCCATCAGGCTCCAAAATGCGCAGCATATAAGACTCTTTATATTCTTTTAAGCTCTCCTTGGCCTCCGCTACGGTCTTATTGGAAAAATTAACACCATTGATCCATGTGCCATTATAAAACCGGTCTGTGTAGTAAAGCGATACAAACAAATAAATCAGACCGATCAGCGCCAGAGGCACTATTAAAAACAATAAAATATTACGCGCAATCCGTCTCTTTCTCATCCATATATCCCCAATTTCACAGCAGCCCGCAAGGTCACAAAAAACTGCTGCTTATATTCTCATCGATTGTACACTGCATGCCGCTATTATATAACATAAACGTTTCTAATATTTTTCAAAAAGATAAATAAACCTTTACAATTTACCCGGCGGTATCTGTGTGTTTTTACACAGCTTATGCGTTTTCAGCTTATATGTTCTCAGCTTATGTATTTTTGCACAGCTTCGCCTCTACACGAGATTATCAGCAAAAAAGCCGTATGTCAAGACCTCAATCCCACAGAAGTTCATAGGCAACACTTCGGCCATGCCTTCTGCGTTTTAACTGCTGCGCAGCTTTTCCCCGCATGCCTTCTGTATAAAGAGCTTTGAACACATCTATTTGTCGAAATTTGGCGAACATTTGTTGTTGCAAATAAAAAAATTGCGGTTTATAATGAAAACATAAATACGAAAGAAAAATTTATGAAAGATACAAAAGAAAAGGCTCCGATACCCCTCGGGGCCTTTATATTTTCCCTTTTAAAATTTTTTACATAACGCCCTGCCTATCCGGTGTCCATCCGTCACGGCGTGCAGGCACACTCTGCCGTCTGTCCGCTGTCCGGAGCCTTCAAAATAATAAAATACCACAAAACAGCTATGGTACTCCTGTCCTGTGGTATTTAATATTTTTTAACCTGTTTATTAAAGTACTTAAAGCCGAAGCTGCGCTTTTCTGATATTAGCAGACCTGCAGCATGATATTAGCAAACCTGCAGCACGTCCCAGTGCTCAGCCAGCATTCCATCCTCAAGGCGATAGATATCCACGACACGCGCTTTTGTGCGGCCTTCAGGATCTACATTTTTCAGATACACGACAACCTTGTCATCCTCAGCGATCATCTGCTGAATTTCCAGATGAAACGTCGGCTCCACCTTAAATTTCTGTGCGAAGCCTTCCATCAGTCCGGCACGCCCCTGGGTTACACCGGGATTGTGCTGGATATAATCCTCTCTGACATACTTTAAAGCAGCATTAACATCATGGTCATTAAAAAATTCCTTATACATTGCCGCTACAACTTCTTTGTTGGTCATTTTATACGCTCCTTTGCAACGTACCATCCCGGTGACAGAAAAAATAACAGCTATTTATTATACTTCCGTACCGGAGGTACTTTTAATTATTACAACGTCCCCTAACCCGCAGTCAGAAGGACGATATATACATGCACCAGGTATCAGTCCTGATCATAGTCCGGCTTATATTCCATATACGGCTTCATCAGGTCGCCCATATCGTCCTTATGAAGCTCGAGATTTTTCATAATATAGGTCATCATATCCTTGAGCTCATAGTGGTGCTCGTAAAGGCCTGTGATCGTATTTCTGGCACGCTTTTTCTCGGCATCGCTAAAGGTTACTTTAATCTGTCCGTCAACGATCTCAAGCTTGCCGTATGTACCGCACAGCGGACATTCCACCTCGGTGCCCTTGCCGGCCGTATAAGAAAGCAGCTTGTTATGGCATACCGGACATACGCCTTCCTCACCATACCACTCTACATCATCGTATTCCCTGCCGATGGACTCTGCGAGATGTCTGCCAAGACCTGCCACCTTTTCCATAAATTCCGGATGGAATACCGGATTTGTCATCCGGCCCATATCGTAGGCATCGATCTGACCAACCGTTTTCATCGCTGTGGACATACCGAACATGTACATATTGGGAAGGCCCATAGATACCCAGTTCGGTGTATGTGCACCGCCGACAGAGATATAAGCGACATATTTCTTTCTGAAAAGACGCTCATCCAGCAGTTCATCGCCGGTCTTGCCCTCAGAGATACGCTTCTCCTGCTCAACCGTTGCAGAAGATATATCATGTGCGGCGCCAAAACGGTCGATAAAGTTTTTAAGCTGACCGGTCGGTGCCAGAGAGTATACCGGAGCTGCCAGAATGATACCATCGGCATCAAGAATTGCATTTTCCAATGTCAGGTAATCGTCTTTTAATATACATTTGATCTGGCCGCCCTTATCCCGGGATGCTGAGCAGGCTCCGCAGCCACGGCAGTGCGTAATGTTCATGTTCATCGTATTCATAAACTTTACGCTGGCACCTGCTTTTTCAGCGGCCATTAATGCCTGTTTTGCGAGAATATCGCAGTTTTTGTTTTTACGTCCCATAGAAATCGCTAAAATCTTCATCTAAAAATACCTCCGTTTTGCATGCACTGTGCGGCTCTGCCATTTCACCGCAGACAAAGCTTAAACCGTTATGCGTCCCTTGCACACGCGGTTCTTTCATGCGTACCACAGCATGTACGTTTATTTATGTACGTTATTATTATAAAAAATCTGTCCTAAAATAGCTTTTGAATTTTAAAGAATATTACTATGACTTTTTAATCAAAACAGTTTGGAACATTTTTTTTAATTTTGCTACAGGACAAAAATACTATGTGATATTTTGTCCTACTTTGACCCGTATCCATTGAATCTCGTTGGGCTCAAGAACACTTTCAAAGCTGATCGTTTTGTCCATCAGTCTTTGCGTACGCACACGGATACCGGGCACACTGGCACTTTTAAAGCAGCGCATGTCCTCCGGGTGCAGGGTTCCCGGAAATCCCGCACGGCGCCATTGATCCTGGATACTGCCAACGCGGGCATTGACCGCGTAAGTTTTGATCTCTACCGGAATATCTCCTTTGCCGGCCAGCGCCCGTCCCCCTTCCGGCAGCGGCAGCCAGAGCCGGAGACGCAGCTTGCGCCCGTCGCAGATCAGATGATTCTGCTCTTCCACACGAACCTCATCCTCCTGCCTGAGGCCATACTGGAAGTTAAAGTGCTTGTAATTATGGCACACAATATACCACTCATCCTTGTCGTCCCCGGTAATCATATAGTTTTCCCCGCGCTGGTAAAGCCGGTGGCCGATCCGGTCTAAAAATTCCATCGCATAGTAAGATGGTTTACATATCCCGTCTCTTGTAACAAGGCCGCTCCCGCCAAAGAGAAAATGATCAGTATCATAATACTCGGCAAAA
>CASFBR010000087.1 GCA_949292795.1 uncultured Eubacteriales bacterium | reverse complement strand
GCGTATTGTGTGCCGTATATGAGGAATCGCAAAATCGTCAGGGCTAATGCGCGCCGGGTTTTGTGATTCCTGCTGTATGACTTCAAATACACAGGGCAAAGACGCATTGCTCAATGCAAAGGCATTGCTTCATGCAAGGGCACATTGTTTAGTATAAAGAATATTGTTTGGTGTAAAAGCACATTGTTTAGTATAAAAGCACATTGTTTCGTGTAAAGGCGCATTGTTTTGCGCGGGTCACGAATGATATAAAAAGCAGGGAGCGAAAAAATGGAACATAAGTTAATCGAATTGAAGAATCTCACGAAAAATTTTGAGGATCAGCAGGTGCTTCGCGGAATTAATCTGGACATTTATGAAAATGAATTTCTGACGCTTTTAGGGCCCAGCGGCTGCGGGAAAACAACAACGCTCCGGATCATCGCCGGATTCGAGGAGCCAAGTGACGGGCAGGTTTTATTTAACGGCATTGAGATTTCCAAAGTGCCGCCCTACAAGCGGGAGGTCAATACGGTTTTTCAAAAGTATGCCCTGTTTCCCCATATGAACGTGTTTGAAAATATCGCTTTTGGTCTGAATATTAAAAAAATGGACAAGAATGTCATCCGTCAGAAGGTGGAGCGTATGCTTGCGCTTGTCGGTCTTTCCGGTTTTGGGAGCCGGGACGTGACCCTGCTGTCCGGGGGACAGCAGCAGCGTGTAGCGATCGCCCGCGCGCTTGTCAACGAGCCTAAGGTATTGCTGTTGGACGAGCCTTTAGGCGCTCTTGATGCGAAGATGCGCAAGGATATGCAGAGGGAATTAAAAAAGATACAGCAGGAGGTCGGTATTACATTTATCTATGTGACTCATGACCAGGAGGAAGCGCTGTCCATGTCGGACACTGTTGTGGTGATGAATGACGGCCTGATCCAGCAGATCGGTTCCCCTACGGATATTTACAATGAGCCGGAGAACCGCTTTGTGGCTCAGTTTATCGGAGAATCCAATATTATCGAAGGGACGATGCTCAAAGATTATCTCGTGGAATTTGACGGCGAGACCTTTGAGTGCGTCGATAAGGGCTTTGAGGACAATGAGCCCATCGAGGTCGTGCTGCGGCCGGAGGATTTGGATATTGTAGATAAAGAGAACGCAAAAATTACGGGGATCGTGCGCTCAGTGACATTTAAGGGCGTGCATTACGAAATCCTTGTAGATACCGGTCTGCGTACATATATGGTGCATACAACCGATAATGCCGAGGTCGGACGTGAGGTCGGACTTTTGTTCGGGCCCGAGGATATTCACGTTATGTGCCGGATGGGAGGATACTGATGAAGCATTTTAAAAAGCTTACTTACCCTTATGTGCTCTGGTCGGCTCTGATGATCGTTATTCCTTTAATACTGATCGCCATTTACGCCTTCACTACGGATGGCAATACCGTAAAAACATTAAATTTTACCGGGGAAAATTTTGCCAGAATCATGGAACCGACCTACTTAAACGTTTTCTGGAAGTCCATAAAAATGGGAGTGATCACAACGTTTATCTGCCTGCTGGTCGGCTATCCGCTGGCTTATATGATCTCCCGGTGCCGCGAGGAGGTTCAGGGGCTGCTGATTTTGGCGGTGACGATCCCTACATGGATTAATATGCTTTTGCGCACTTATGCGTGGATGAATCTGCTGGCTGATAACGGGATCATTAATCACCTGCTGACGAAGCTTGGACTTGACCCTTTAAAAATGATGTATACGGACTTCTCCGTGATTTTGGGAATGGTCTGTAATTTTTTGCCGTTTATGATCATTCCAATACACACGGCGCTGAGCAAGATGGATCATTCGCTGATCGAGGCAGCTATGGACCTTGGTGCCAACAAAGTGCAGACATTCAGAAAAATCATATTGAAGCTGTCCATGCCCGGCGTCTGGAACGGATGCATGATGGTCTTTTTAATGTCCATCTCCGCGTTCGTTATTCCGAAGCTTTTAGGCGGCGGACAATATGTGCTGATCGGAAACCTTATAGAGACACAGTTTATTTCCGTAGGTGACTGGAATTTCGGCAGCGCGATTTCGCTGCTTTTAGCTGCGGTGATCCTTGTGTTTATGATGATCATGAAAAAAATGGATGCGAAAGATGACTAGGAGATACAGATGAAAGGTTTAAAACGTTTTTTCTCACGATTTTACATGGTTTTATGCTTTATATTTTTCTATCTGCCCATACTTGTGACCGTGGTTTTTTCCTTTAACTCCTCAAAATCTCTGACGAGCTTTACAGGCTTTTCTTTAAGATGGTATCAGGAGCTTCTGGGGAATGGCGAGATTATGTCCGCAGTCTATGTATCGGTGACCATTGCACTGTTATCCACAGCGATTTCCACGATCCTCGGGACGCTGACCGCGCTGGGGCTTTCCAGGTCCCGGAGGTTTTTAAAGGAATATCTTCTTAATGTAAACAATATTCCGATCTTAAATCCGGAAATCGTGTCCGCAATTTCGCTGATGCTGCTTTTTTCTTCACTGGGCCTTCCAAAAGGCTACTGGACAATGCTGCTGGCGCATATCAGCTTCTGCACGCCGTTTGTGATTACCAGCGTGTACCCGAAAGTGCGCAGCCTTGACCCGAACCTTGCCAATGCTGCCATGGACCTTGGAGCTACACCGTTTCAGGCGCTGATCAAGGTGATTCTGCCGATGATCCGGCCGGGGATTTTTGCCGGTGCGCTGCTGGCGTTTACAATGTCCTTCGATGATTTTGTGATTTCCTACTTTGTATCAGGCAATGGCGTAAAAAATATTTCCATCATTGTCTATAATATGACCAAGCGCATCAATCCGACAATCAATGCCCTTTCGACCATTGTGATCCTCGTAATCGTGGCGGTGCTTGTCTGCGTCAATATTATCCCGGTGATCCGCAAAAAACACCGCAGGAAAGAGTCCTCCTATGCCAGACACCGCAAATGGGCATGGGCGGCAGGCGGCGTGGCCGCTGTGGCAATCATCGGTCTTGTGGCAGGAATTTATTCGGCCAGCCAGGGCGGAAAAAAGACGCTTTATATTTATAATGCCGGGGAATATATCAACCCGGACCTGATCCCGCAGTTTGAAAAGGAATACAACTGTACGGTTGTTTACGAAACGTTTGAATCGAATGAAATGATGTACACCAAGCTTGGAAGCGGGGACAGCTACGATGTGATCATTCCTTCGGATTATATGATCGAACGGCTGATCAAAGAGGAGCTTTTGCAGCCAATACAATGGGAGCTTATTACAAATAAAGACAATCTGATGGACGCTGTGATGGATAAAAGCTATGATCCGGGCAATGTCTATTCGGTGCCTTATTTCTGGGGAAGCGTCGGCATCCTTTATGATACTCAGGTCGTCAGTCCGGAGGATATAAGCGCTGGCTGGGATGTACTGATGAACCCGAAATATAAGGGAAATCTTTACATGTATGACAGTGAGCGGGATTCCTTTATGGTTGCTTTAAAGGCACTGGGATATTCTATGAATACCCATGATACAGAGCAGATCGAGGAAGCTTATAACTGGCTTATCACTCAGCGGGATACGATGGAGCCGGTTTATGCCGGTGATGATGTGATCGATAATATGATCAGCGGCAACAAGGCGCTTGCAATCGTGTATTCCGGTGATGCCTCATATATTATGAGTGAAAATGAAAATATGGGCTATTATACACCGCAGCAGGGAACCAATATCTGGTATGATGCCATGGTGATCACAAAGGATTGTCAGGAGGTTGAACTGGCCCATCAGTTTATTGACTTTATGCTGCGCGAAGATGTGGCCCTTGCAAATACGGAATATGTCGGTTACAGTTCTGTTGTGACTTCAGCCTTTGAGGAAATGCAGAAAACGGTGTATGCCGGTATTAATGCGTATGTTCCGGATACAGACAATGCAAACGATGAAATTTTTGCCTATCAGGATACGCAGACAAAGCAGCTTTTTGCACAGCTTTGGACAAAGGTGAAAGCAAAATGAAAGATCATGGAATGATATTGAGAAAAACACAGAATGAAGATATAGACCGGGTAATGGAAATTATTCATATGGCATCCGCCTATATGAAAGCTGCCGGGATTAATCAGTGGAACGACGGCTACCCGGCGAGATCACAGTTTCTTGAAGATATGGAACGGGGCGAGAGCTATGTCTGCCAGCTTCATGGAAAGGTTGTCGCCACGGCGGCGCTTTCCATGAGGGCGGAGCCAAACTACCGGATGATTTATGACGGGCAGTGGCGATGCACGGGCCCTTATGGTGTTATCCACCGGATTGCTGTGGACGATTGCTGCAAAGGCCGCGGTATTGCCGGACTTTTTGTGGATTTCCTTGAGGAAATGTGCATAAAGGAAGCTTTTTCTTCGATCCGTGTGGATACCCACGAGGATAACCAGGTTATGCAGCATTTCCTTGAAAAACGGGGCTTTTGCCGCTGCGGCATCATCTTTTTGCCCGGCGGGGCAGCGCGGGTGGCCTTTGAAAAGCCACTCCGCTCCTAAGGCGTCAGGCAAATACCGTCAGACAAAAACGTCAGTCAAAAATGTCAGTCAAAAATGTCAGACAAAAACATCATGCAAAACCGCGTACATCCACATGAGCAATATAAAGCGAGAGCATTTCTTTCATTTCCAGCATTTCTTTTTTACTGTAACTGGAAAATACAGGCATAATGACATCGTCGCCTTCCACATAGGGCTGAAGATAATAAGCCCTTGCGCCGCACAGCCATTGGCCGATGGCTTCGATGTCCTCCCACTGATGGAGTTCTTTTGCGACAGTTGTGCGGAACTCATAGTCGATTTCCGAGTCCTTTAAAAGATCGACAGACAGCTTGATGCGTGTTAAGTCAAGGTTGGAAATACCTGCGGTTTTTGCATAGTTTTCCTGGGAATTTTTAATATCCATGGCAATGTAATCGGCCAGGTTATTTTTTAAAATGTGAGACAGATGCGTAGGGTCATAGCCGTTGGTATCGATTTTGACTTTGTAGCCCATCATCTTGACATTATATAAAAATTCGCATAAGTCGTCCTGTAAAAGCGGCTCGCCGCCGGTCACACAGATGCCTTCAAGGGCCGACTTGCGGCGTTCAAGGAAATCATAGATTTCTTCGACCGGAATCGACTCCAGCCGCCCGGGACTTAAAACAAGGGACTTATTATGACAAAACGGACATTTGAAATCACAGCCGCCGGTAAAGATCGTGGCGGCGACATGCCCTGGATAATCCAGAAGCGTTGTCTTTGCTAACCCTTTAATCTCCATAAGAACACTCCTTCTACATAAAAATGTCTGTGAATATTCTATCATAAAAAATTTGATGAAACAAGGTGAGCAATATGATAAAAAATATAATCTTTGATATTGGAAATGTCCTGGCAAAATTCAGATGGCCTCAGATGTTTCGGGAGCTGGGGCTTGAAGGGGAGACCTTTAAGCGGGTGGCTGACGCGACGGTAGACAGCCCGTGGTGGCCCGAGTATGACCGCAGCCGCATCCCGGATGAGCAGATATGGAAAAACTGCTGCGCTCTGGCGCCGAGGCTTGAAAAGGAAGTGATGTCCGTTTTTGAAAATATCGGGATGATCTGTCAGGAATACGATTATGCAAGAGCATGGATATATGAGCTGAAGGCTGCCGGGTACGGCGTATACCTGCTTTCAAATTTCGGACGTACAAGCTTTGAAATTGCCAGACAGAAGCTTTCTTTTATGGATATAATCGACGGCGGCGTAATTTCGTATGAGGTGCAAGAAATTAAGCCGGACCGGGCCATTTTTTCTGCGCTTGAGGAAAAATACGGACTTGTGCCCGAGGAATGTGTGTTTCTTGATGATTCGATGAAAAATGTTAAAGCGGCGAAGTCTTACGGCTATCATGCAATCTTTTTTGAGAATCAGGCACTTGCCAAACGGAAGCTTGAGGGGATGGGAGTGCTGGCACCCGGGGTAAGCGAAGCTGAAGATATAAAGTTTATGAAGGAAGCGCTGCGCCAGGCGAAAAAAGCCGCAGCACTGGGCGAGGTGCCCATCGGTTGCGTTATTGTGCGGGACGGCCAGATCATTGCCCGGGGCTATAATCAGCGCAATAAAAAACACAGCACTCTGGGCCATGCTGAGATTGCTGCTATCGGAAAGGCTTCCAGAGTGCTTGGTGACTGGCGGCTTGAGGATTGTACCATGTATGTGACGCTTGAGCCGTGCTCCATGTGCGCCGGTGCCATGATCCAGGCCCGGCTTGGCCGCGCGGTCATCGGTGCAATGAATCCGAAAGCCGGATGCGCCGGTTCTGTCATCGATATGCTTGCAATGGATGGATTCAATCATCGGGTCCGGGTGACCCGGCATGTGATGAAGGCGGAATGTTCCGCTATCCTTACGGAATTTTTCTTAGCCATGCGGGCACGCCGGGGCGCTTCTGACAGACTGGCAGATACCGCTTCACAGTCCGGGCCGCAGCGTAAAAGCTGCCGCCTGGAATCGGATGACGGCGGGGTCAGATGACAAGAATTTCGTCCTGTACAGGCCCGTAAATCTTTAATTTCCTATCCGGGGTGATGTGAACATCATATTCCAGGCGTACGCCAAAGCGTTTTGTATAGACGCCGGGTTCGACAGAAAACATTGTTCCCGGAAGCAGACGCCGGTCATCATGGGTTTCATAGTCATCCAGATTGGCGCCGATGCCATGGCAGGTATGGCCGATATTATGTCCGGTGCGGTGCATGATATATTCAGACAGATTGGCGTCTTTTAAAAGCGACTGGGCCAGGGCATCGACATCGCAGCCGCGGACATTCTGACCGGCGTTAAGGCGCTCCTGAATATACGATAAAATCCGGCGGCGGACATCGTTGACAATATGGAACAGCCGCTTGTATTCCGGGTCAATATCCGGCCCGACATTCATACACCATGAAATATCATAGTAGATTGTATTTTCTCCGGGAAGCCGGCCGGCAATGTCAATGATGAGCCGGCTTCCTTCGCAGATCGGCTTCGCAGACTGCGGCGTCGGTTCATAGCCCGGATCACTGCCATGCTCATCGATTCCGAAAAATGGCGGGGAATCCATATAAATATCCTCAGCGGCAATATATTTTTTCATCTGCTCAAGAAGCGCCCATTCATCGATTGGCTCGCCCTCATCAAGACTCTGGCGGATCCAGTGGAATGTCTTATTGAGAATCCGGTGGATAATGACACCGGCCTGGCGATGACTTTCAATCTGGGCGTCTGTAAGGACCGCTCCAAAGTGCTGCAAAAGATCAGCACTGGATACCGGCGTGATCTGAAATTCCCGCAAATATTCCAAAAGGCCGGCATCGACGGTGCTGACCGTGGGAACATTTCCGCCGGGAGAATACTGGCAGGCAATTTTTTGTCCGGGGTGAAGGATTTCTTTAAGCGCTCTGCGCTGACCGGCAATGCCCTTATACAGATGGAGCTCTCCGGGCAGATGGTCAAGGAGCAGCGGCTCGATGGCCGATAGAAGCTTTTGCGGAGTGCCCTGGGCAGGTATGTAGTAAAATAACCGGCGGGTGCAGGCGCGGTCTGTCAGAGCAAGCATTTCCCGGGAAATAAAGTCGTGACCGTGAAAATCTGTAAACAGCCAGCCGTCAAGCTGCTCCTCCTTAAGAAGTGTTTGAATTTTTTCTATATCCATAAAATAAACCTCCAAAATATTTTGTGCTGTCGCAGCCTGCGGGCACTGCGTTGTCACGAGATGCGCGCGATCTTTAAAAATGCGGTGCGTACCGGAAGATAGAGGATGGCGATACCTGCGATCGTAAAGCCTGCATTGATGATCGTTGCGGGAATGGACGTGATTTCTGCCGCCAGGGCAGCCGCCGGTGTACTTCCGGCAATGATCAGTTCGGCGGTAGACCAGGCAAAATCAAGAATAATGTTGGTCACTCCGTAAATTGCCGCACAGATGATTGCAAAAATATATTCTTTGCGCAGATTTGTGCCGGCCTTTTTCTTTAAAATCTGGAAAATAAAGCCTACAAGGAGACATTTGATGATCGTTGTAACAAAAACGCTTGGGATGGAGTGGACATAGCCATTTAAAAGGTCAAAAATGACCAGTCCCAGAACGCCGGATACGGTACTTTTTTTGGGGCCGGTTAAAAGAACGGCCAGCATAACGAAAATGTGTCCGAAGTGCAGGAAGGGCGTACCTACTGCCGCCGGCAGAGGAATACGGAATGCCTGGATGCCGACAAAAATGACCGCAGCAAAAAATGCGGTAATGACGATGGATTTTACGTTAGAAGATTTTGTTTGTGTCATAAAGTTCACCTCGTTTTATTAGTACCCCTATATTAGCACGCATCTGGCTTGGTTGATACGTCCAGTTTTTGGGTTTTTTATGGGGCCAGAATAAAAAATAAGAATCCGGGACAGTAAGAATCCGGAGTAGTAAGAAGCTGAAGCCGTAAAAAAGCTGCTCCCGAAGGTATTTTTCGGGAACAGCTTAAGGCACGGATAAACCGTACAGTATGGTCAGCCGACTTTCTTTTTGGTGTGAAGCCGTTAAGAAAAGACTGTCAAAAACGTTTTGCAGGGCGTATAATAGAGGTGAACGGCCGGAAAGGCGATCTTCCGGGGAGGTGAACTCCCGGAGCGGTGAATGGCCGGATCAGTATTTTTCCGGTTCAGGGTAATCCACACCGAAGGTTTCTACGGTCATGGATTTGATCTTCTGTTCCTGAAGCGGACGGTCGCTGTAATCGGTCTGTGTGGTGGCAATTTTGTCCACGATGTCCAGCCCTTCAATGACCTTTCCGAAAGCGGCATACTCACCGTCCAGATGCGGAGAGGTTTTGTGCATGATGAAGAACTGAGAGCCGGCAGAGTTGGGCATCATCGTGCGGGCCATGGAAAGCACGCCCGGTGTATGCTTTAACCGGTTTGTAAAACCATTGTTTGTAAATTCGCCGCGGATGGAATACCCGGGGCCGCCCATACCGGTGCCGTCGGGACATCCGCCCTGGATCATAAAGCCGTTGATGACACGGTGAAAGATAATACCGTCATAGTAACCCTTTTTGATCAGGGAAATAAAATTGTTGACGGTGTTCGGAGCAATTTCCGGATATAATTCGGCTTTCATCACATCGCCGTTTTCCATCGTAATGGTAACAATAGGATTTTGTGCCATTTTAAAACTTCCTTTCTTTTCACAATATGCTTGCCGCCGGAGCTTTTGCGTACCGGTCAGCTGCTGCTTACCGCACGCACCGGAGGGATGCTTTTATTGTAACGGAATCGGGGATGGAAGTAAAGGGAAAGTACGGTAATGTATGGAAAAGAATAAATGGAAAAGAATAAACGGAAAAGAATAAACGGAAAAGTACGGCAATAAGTGAAAAAATACCGTAAAAAGTACGGTAACAGGTGGAAAAGCTGTATAGTGTGGAAAAATCCGGTAATGAAAGGGGAAGCTTCATGGCAATGATGGCCGTTCGGATCGAAGATCCGATGACTTTAAAAATGAATGAATTTTTTGACTATCATGGACGGTGCTACGGTTTAAGCCGCAGCCGGTCAAAAACAGGAGCGGACGGGGCGCAGCTTGAGGATTTTTATGAGTGCACGGTGCTGACAGACTGGGTGGAGGATGTACCGGTCGTATTTTTGTATGATCATCGCATTTGCGGCTGGTATACGACAGCCAAGATTTATCGCCGCGTTTTTCACCCCTCCTTATTTTTGGAGGGCAATATTTGTGCCCGCAGTACCGATGCCGTTCTTCTCAGAGAAGATGCCTGGATTTTGGCGGACAGGCTGTTTGAGGAAAATGGCTGGGATTTTAAGGACAAGCTGTACCGTGTGATTGAGGATGAGGAAGAAGGCTATGAAGCGCTGGCAGCAATCCTTAAGCGACATTATGAGAAAACCGTCCCGGTTCGCTATGATCTGGCGCCATCCATGCTGAATAAAGGGGATATTCACAGGGCACTGGCTGCCCGGCAAAGGCAGTCCGGTCACAGACTTTCGACAAAAGAAGCGTATGATGCGCAGTATGCTTTTTGCATCGAACAGTGTATGACGCTTGCCAGCCGCCTCATGGAAGATGCCTGTGAGTCGATTTCGGATATAAAGACACTCCGGGAATATGCCGATATGGCGGTGACCTTCGGGCGCGGACGGGCAGACGGCTATTATTACAGAGCGATGGCGGAGGAACAGCTCGGTTTCATCCGAGAAGGGTTAAAATCCGTTGGACACGCCCTTAAGCTGGAGCCTGACGGAGCGGATATTTTGGCGCTTAAAGCCAATCTTCTGGCAGATCAGGGCAATTATGAGGATGCCGCCGGTCTTTATGGTGAGAGCTTTGATATTTCCGGGGATGAAAGCTATCTGCTGATGAAGGGCCGCGTACTGTTTCTCATGGGAAATGTAGACGGCGCTTACAAAGTATACCGGATGATTAAGGACAAGCAGTTGCTTGAGGCGGCGGGAATCAATCTGAAGGATATGGAGCATAAATGGCCCTTTGTAGCGATCCGCGGGCTTAAAAATCTGCTTAAAAAGAATGGATGAGGATGCTTTTTGTGTCATTTTAAATCAGGAAAGGGAGAATGGACAATGACAGAGGAAATTAAAAAGCTTTCAGAAATGATCGGGGAAAGTAAGAACATCGTTTTTTTTGGAGGCGCAGGCGTATCTACGGAAAGCGGGATTCCGGATTTTCGCAGTGAGCAGGGTATTTACAATACCGTCCATCAATACGGCTGCCCTCCGGAAGAAATTTTGTCGCATACATTTTTTATGCGCAATCCGGAAAAGTTTTTTGATTTTTACCGGTCTACTATGGTTTACAGGGATGCCAGACCCAATGACGCGCATAAAGCGCTGGCCAGGCTGGAGGCCATGGGGAAGCTCACCGCTATTGTGACACAAAATATTGACGGGCTCCACCAGGCCGCCGGAAGCCGGAAGGTTTATGAGGTTCACGGTTCCATTCACAGAAATTATTGCATGAAATGCCACAAAGCCTTTTCGCTGGACGCGGT
>CASFBR010000086.1 GCA_949292795.1 uncultured Eubacteriales bacterium | reverse complement strand
TTTATAAAGGAGTGCAGGATTATGGAATTTTATGTATGTTCTCATTGTGGTAATGTTGTAACAAAATTGACAGATAAAAAAGTGCCGGTTGTGTGCTGCGGAGAGAAGATGCAGCTTCTTGTACCCGGAACAACAGATGCGGCTCAGGAAAAGCATGTTCCTGTATATACCGTTGAAAATAATGCTGTTCATGTAAAGGTCGGCTCGGTAGAGCACCCGATGACCGATGCGCATTGGATCGAATGGATTATTGCCCAGACCAATAAGGGTTTTGCTGTGAGACAGCTCACCCCGGCTGATCAGCCGGAAGCAGATTTTATTCTCTCTGACGGCGAGGAATTGTTGGCGGTTTATGCATACTGTAATCTTCACGGCCTTTGGAAAGCAGAAGACTGATCTCAGACAAAATCCCCCTTGTAAAAGCCACTCAGGTGTTGCCAGCACCGGAGTGGCTTTTGTTTTATTGTATGATAAACGAACCGGATGGACCAAACGGGGCAATGCGCATAATAATGTTATTGGAAGGAGGATTCTGATGGAAAATGGAATTGATGTGAGCAAATGGCAGGGGAATATTGACTGGGCACAGGCAGGCAAAGCGGTTGACTTTGCGATTTTAAATATGGATACGAGTTTTGAAAGAAATTACTCTGGAGCCGTATCAAATGGCGTTTTGGTAGGAACGTATAAATATTGCTCTGCCCGCAATACATCGGAGGCGGCGCAGGAAGCTGCCGGGGTGATTGCGGCCATGAAAGGAAAAAATATCACCTATCCGGTGTTTTATGATATGGAAGAAAATTTTATTGCTGATCTTGGGAAACCCGCGATTGCGGAACTTGCAAAAACATTTCTGGATGCAGTGGCAGCAGAAGGCTATGCTGTGGGAATTTACAGTAATAAAAACTGGTACAACAATTATATTGATCAGAGCTTAAAAGATAAGTATGATTTTTGGATTGCCTCAGTGCCGGCCAATGATACCGGCGAGATGAAAGAAAGCCTGCGTCCGTCTTATGGTATCGGATGGCAGTATAGCTGGAAAGGATCTGTACCTGGAATTACTACAGATGTTGATCTGGATGTTTTTTATGAAGCGTTTCCGAAAGAAGCTGCCGGTGTACTGACTGTGGATGGTTCCTTTGGGCCTGCAACTGTCAGAAAAAGTCAGGAATGGCGAAAGACTGAGGTGGACGGAGTTGTCTCCAATCAGCCGGAAAGCAACAGGAAATATTTATGCGCCGCCTATACCGGATGCTGGATTTTTAAAAAATCCGGGTATGGCGGCGGCTCCGAATTAATCCGGGCGCTACAGTCCGATTTTAAAACACTGGGCTATTATACCGGCGCGATTGATGGCTGGTGTGGCAAGCAGACCGTGACCGCATGGCAAAAATGGTTACAGGCCGAAGGCTATTATACCGGTGCAATCGATGGAAGCATGGGGCCGCAAATGGTAAAAGCGTTCCAAAGATACCTGAATGAACATTAATTTATAATCTATATATTCTTTTGACTGCGGCAGTGCCAAAAGCAAAACAAAAGTGCTGACGAATCTGTTGTTCATCAGCACTTTTATAACTTTAGCCCTTTGGCCGGTTGTGGAGACAGTGGGACTTGAACCCATGACCTCTTGAATGCCATTCAAGCGCTCTCCCAACTGAGCTATGCCCCCAAGCAAGATATATCATACACTAAATCAATTATAATTTCAATAAAAAAGTACAGAAAAGTTAAAAAAATTTGTACCTATTCAGCCATGCAGCTCACAGTCCCGCAGTTGACGCTGCTTTTGCTGCTTACACGGCAGGCTGTTTGCTTATGGCTAAACGCTATATGTCCCGATATGTAAGCCTTCCTTCACAAGTAAACTTGCCCCAGCAGTCATACATACCGGACGCATGGCTGAATAGGTAAAAATATGCTGTATTTTACCTTATTATAATTTTCTGACAAATAGTGCCCGGATGGCATTGAGCACCGCGATGATCATAACGCCTACATCGGCAAAAACAGCAAGCCACATATTGACAAAGCCAAGAGCACCTAAAAGAAGGCACAGAATTTTGATTCCCAGGGCAAAGACGATATTTTGGTAGACAATACCAAGGCATTTTCTGGAAATACGGATGGCCTTGGAGATTTTCATTGGGTCGTCGTCCATGAGTACTATATCGGCAGCTTCAATAGCTGCATCGGAGCCCATAGCGCCCATGGCAATACCGATGTCGGCTCTGGAAAGAACCGGTGCATCGTTGATTCCGTCGCCGACGAAGGCGAGCTTTCCTCTGGCCGGCTTTTGGGCAAGAAGTCTTTCCACCTGCTCCACCTTATCGGCGGGGAGCAGCTCACTGTGAACCTCATCGATACCGAGCGCGGCAGCGACATGATCGGCAACCTTTTTGGCATCGCCGGTAAGCATAATCGTTTTTGCAATGCCGGAAGCTTTGAGCGCTGCGATTGCTTCCCGGGCCTGCGGTTTGATCACATCGGAAATAACAATGTGTCCCGCATACTGTCCGTCAATGGCCATATGAATGATCGTGCCGACGCTATGGCAGTTTTTATATGGAATATTTAAATGTTTCATCAATTTGTCATTGCCGACGGCAACGGGGAGCCCATCCACCGTGGCAATAATGCCATTTCCGCTGATTTCCTGAATATCGCTGACTCTTGAACGGTCAGGCCTGGAGCCGCAGGCGCGCTGAAGACTTTTGCTGATCGGGTGCGATGATGCGCTTTCTGCCAGGGCAGCGTATTCTAAAAGCTTTTGCTCCTCGAGCGTGTTATGATGAACTGCATCGACTTCAAAGACACCCTGGGTGAGCGTACCGGTCTTATCAAAGACAACGTATTTCGTCTTGGAAAGCGTTTCCAGATAATTGGAGCCTTTGATGAGGATGCCTTCCTTGCTGGCACCGCCGATACCGGCAAAAAAGCTTAAGGGAATACTGATGACCAGCGCGCATGGACAGCTGATTACGAGGAATGTCAGTGCCCGGTAAATCCATACGCCCCAATCCGCGGGAAGTTCCATGAAGAGCATCCGTACAAGCGGGGGCAGGACAGCCAGGGCCAGTGCGCTGTAACATACTGCCGGAGTATAGTATCGGGCAAATCTGGAAATAAAATTTTCAGACTGGGATTTTCGTGAACTGGAATTTTCCACAAGCTCAAGAATTTTTGACACTGTAGATTCTCCAAATTCTTTTGTGGTGCGCACCTTTAACACTCCGGTCATGTTAATGCATCCGCTGATCACTTCATCTTTGCAGTGTACATCCCGGGGAAGGCTTTCGCCGGTAAGCGCGCTTGTATTCAATGAAGAGCTTCCTTCGATAATAATACCGTCAATCGGTACTTTTTCGCCAGGCTGGACAATGATCGTTGTGCCGATCGCTACTTCGTCCGGGTCGACCTGTTCAAGAGCGCCATCCCGTTCAATGTTGGCATAATCCGGCCGTATGTCCATAAGTGCGCTGATATTGCGCCGGCTTTTTCCAATCGCGTAGCTTTGGAAAAATTCTCCGACCTGATAAAAGAGCATAACGCCGATGGCCTCTGTGTAGTCGCCATTTTCATAAATCGCAATAGCCATGGCGCCGACCGTTGCGATAGTCATGAGAAAGTTTTCATCAAAAACCTGACGGTTCAAGATTCCTTTAAATGCCTTTCTTAAAATGTCGTATCCGATGATCAAATAGGTGATCAAATATAAGGCAAACCGTACATAGCGCTGTGCTGGTATAAAATTCAGCACGACCATTAAGACGGCCGCGATGATGATCCGAATGAGCATCTTTTTCTGCTTTTTTGTCATAGGGATGTTCCTTTCTTAATGATTTTATTAATAACCCTGACGTAATAACCCGAATGATTTTATGGGTTGCCCAAACAATTAAATATATATTTAATCGTTTGGGCTGTTTTTCCCCGGAAGCAGTCCGAAGGAAGTCTGCCGCCGGGGGAAGGTTAAAGCCGGACATTCATAAGAGGCCCGGAGTGAAGATCAGGAGATGGCCGGATTGAAATATTAATTAAATATAGATTTCGCAGTCATCCTCAATCTTTTTACAGTTTTTAAGAACATTCTTCATAACCGCTTTTGGCTCCTGTCCGTCCTCAAATTCAACGCTCATTTTCAGGGCCATAAAATTGACAACAGCATCTTTGACGCCATCGGTTTTTTTGGCTGCATCCTCCATCTTATTGGCACAGTTTGCACAGTCGACTTCGATTTTATACGTTTTCTTCATAATGATCTTCTCCTTATCCTATATTTTTAAACAATTAAGTAAATGTTTAATCTTTATAGCTACACTATATCGTTTTTACAGAGTGCCGTCAATAGAAAATGGTATCACACTTCCGATTGGGCGAAAAATATTTCCGATTGGAGCATATTGTGGTAAACTATTTTCAAAAGCGAAAGAAGTGTTCACGGTAAACACAGTGAACGGCATCATGCAAGGAGGTCATTTTATGTCTCAGGAACCTTTATCACAGCAGCCTTCCGGTCATCAAGGGCAGCTTCCTCACGACCACGGACAAAAAATCGAGCATACATTGGAGCGGATGCCCGGGACACAGGAGTTTCAGGCGGTGTCCGATATTTTCCGTCAGCTTGGAGACAGCAGCAGAACAAGAATTTTCTGGCTTTTATGCCATTGTGAAGAATGTGTTATCAATCTGTCGGCGATCATGGGAATGAGCAGTCCGGCAGTGTCCCATCATTTAAAGCTTCTAAAGGCCAGCGGGCTGATTGTCAGCCGCCGGGAAGGAAAAGAAGTGTATTACAGAGCGGCAGATACCCAGGCGGCGCGGCTCCTTCATCACATGATTGAGATGCTCGTGGAAATCGCCTGTCCGAATCTTTAATCAGGACATTTATTTGAGTGCACAAAAGCGGATTGGAACAGGGAGGTGTATCTGCGTGCAGGAAAACTGCCATTATATCGAAAATGAGCTGGCGGGGATTTTACCCGGAGCGCTCCATGTGGAAAAATACGGCGCCGGCGGTCGTGCAGTGTCGGTACATCAAAATTATTTTGGAGAAAACAGTATTGGCCGGGGACGTCTGCGCTATTTTCAGGTTTATCCCGGAATCAGCCTGATGTTTAGCTGCTTTTGGTCCGACCATTATACAATCCGCCATTCGCCGGAGCCATCCGTGATGCATATCAATCACTGCCGCCAGGGGCGCAGCGGCTGGAGAATGGCCAATGGCATGACATTTTATATGGGCCCCGGCGACCTTCTTTTACACATGACGGATGATTGCTGTGATTCAGAGATGAGTTTGCCTCTGGGCTATTATGAGGGCGTTTCCGTGGCCGCGGACCTTGGCAGCCTGAACGGGCACGGGCCGGAATTGCTGCGCGAGGCCGGGATTAACGGCGCGGCGCTTCATGATAAATTTTTTGGCGGGCATGGGCCCTTAGTCATGCCGGCCAGCGATAAGATCGAGCATATTTTTTCCGAACTTTATGAGCTTCCGCCTCATATACGAATACCTTATTTTAAATTAAAGGTGCAGGAGCTTTTGATGTTTTTAAGTCTCATGGAAGTGCCGCAGGACCATGCATTAAATACACATTTGTCCCAGCAGGTCGAGGTGATCCGCACCATCCATGACCGGATAACAAAAAATCTCCAGCGCCGCTATACGATCGGTGAGCTGTCACGGCAATATTTGATGAATACATCGACCTTAAAAAATGTATTTAAGTCGGTTTACGGACTGCCTATTGCTTCCTATATGAAACAGTACCGGCTAAAGCAGGCGGCGCAGCTTTTAAAAAACACAGATGACAGCATTGCGGCTGTTGCCGGAAAGGTTGGCTACGAAAATCAAAGCAAGTTTACGCAGGCATTTAAAGAACAGTATCATGTGCTGCCGACGGAATTTCGGAAGCAATACCGCAGTGAAAAGCATACGGGTATTTGAAGAAAATGCCTGATAATTATTGACATTTTTCGGAAAATATAATAGAATGAGCCTGTCATGGGATTCCCTTTCGAGTTTCCATGCAAATATTCTTTTGACCACCCGTTACTTAAAGCGTAACAATATGGGTTAAGGCCATACGGACAGCCGGGTCAACTGCCGATCGGCAACGAAGGTTGCCTTATTGATTGAGTTAGAAGCTCAAATTTTATAAGTTGGTCACTTTATAACCAGTGCGTTTGTGCACATCAACTTGTGAAACGGTCAATAAGAGTAGTAAAAGTAAGATATTTGCTATATAGACTCTGAGAGAAGGGATCCTTAAAACGGAATATGCCAGGGAGCAGTATGGCTTCGGACACCCCCAGGTGTACACAGGAGGGCTGCGTCAGGGCAACATTTTCCGAAAATACAGGATTTTAAAAGCAAGTAGAATGTTCAGACGCGTTCTGCCTGCTTTTTTTTCGCCTAAATCGGAGTATGCCGCGTGCTGATCCGGCCCGGCGGCCCGGGCAGAGCAATCGTGTGATTAAAAGGTTTAAAAATTATGTAACGATTCCTGGAGGGAGAGCCATGGAGGGTAAGCTTAAGCTGTACGGCTTTAATAATTTAACAAAAGCACTGAGCTTTAATATCTATGACGTCTGTTATGCAAAGACGCCGCGGGAGCAGAGGGATTATATTGCTTATATTGATTCTCAGTATAATTCAGAGCGCCTCACAAAAATACTGACAGACCTGACCGATATGATCGGGGCAACGGTCTTAAATATTGCCAGGCAGGATTATGAGCCTCAGGGCGCTTCGGTGGCGATCCTGATCGCAGAGGGTTCTATGAAGCCGGCCGGACGTATTCAGCTTGCTCATCTGGACAAAAGCCATGTGACGGTGCATACCTATCCGGAGTATCATCCGGAAACCTGTCTGGCGACCTTCCGCGTGGATATTGACGTGGCAACCTGCGGGGAGATTACGCCGCTGTCGACGCTGGATTACCTGATTTCGTCCTTTGATTCGGATATTATTACAATGGATTACCGTGTCCGCGGCTTTACGAGGGATGTCAACGGCAGAAAGCTTTTTCTGGATCATAAGATCACATCGATCCAGGATTATATCTCGCCGGAAACTCTGCTTCGATACGATACTGTGGATATGAATGTTTATGACTCCAATATTTTTCATACAAAGATGATGATCAAGGAGATCGATCTTCAAAATTATTTATTTAAGACCGATATTTATGAGCTGCCGCCTAAGACCCGTCTGGAGATCATGAACAATCTCCGCCGGGAGATGATCGAGATTTTCAGCGGCAGAAATATTTATTAACAGACCGGCGCTGTATGCCCGCGACCGGCGGGACAGGCCGTTTATGCGGATATAAGTTTATACGAGGAGGGGAGAGCTGTGAAGATGCTTTCTCAGGAGAGAGCGCCGATTTATGAGGCACTTGAAGAGTTTCGTAAAATGAGGGTCGTACCTTTTGATGTTCCCGGCCATAAGCGGGGCCGGGGGAACCCGGAGCTGGCGGCGCTTCTTGGAGAGCGCTGTGTTGGTATGGATGTTAATTCCATGAAGCCGCTGGATAATCTGTGCCATCCTGTGTCGGTGATCCGGGATGCGGAAACGCTGGCAGCACAGGCTTTCGGGGCAGCTCACGCCTTTCTGATGGTAGGCGGCACGACCAGTGCCGTGCAGGCGATGGTGCTTTCAGTGGCAAAACGCGGAGAGAAAATCATTTTGCCGCGCAATGTACACCGGAGCGTCATGTGCGCCATGGTGCTTTGCGGTGCGGTTCCGGTTTATGTCAACCCGGAATGTAATGATGAGCTTGGAATCCCTCTGGGTATGAGTGTGTCCCAGGTGGAACGGGCAATCCGGGAAAATCCCGACGCCAAAGCGATTTTCGTGAATAATCCGACGTACTATGGTATATGCTCCGACTTAAAGACGATCGTGAAGCTGGCCCATAAGTATGGTATGTACTGCCTGGTGGACGAAGCCCACGGCACACATTTTTATTTTGGGGAGGGGATGCCGGTATCTGCCATGGCTGCTGGTGCGGATATGGCGGCAGTTTCCATGCATAAATCCGGTGGAAGCCTGACCCAGAGTTCAGTTTTGCTGACCGGAAAGACGATGCCAGAGGGCTATGTGCGTCAGATCATTAATCTGACCCAGACGACAAGCGCATCCTATCTGCTTTTGTCGAGCCTGGATATTTCCCGGAGAAATCTGGCGCTGCGGGGAAAGCAGGCGTTTGCAGGTGTGGTTCAAATGGCGGAATACGCCCGAAGTGAGATCAACCGTATCGGTGATTATTATGCGTTTTCCAAAGAGCTGTGCAACGGGGACAGCGTGTTTGATTTTGATGTGACGAAGCTTTCCGTAAATACACTCAATATCGGACTGGCCGGTATTGAAGTGTATGACCTGCTCAGAGATGAATATGATATTCAGATCGAATTTGGCGATCTGGGAAATATTCTGGCATATATTTCCATTGGCGACCGCGCCCGGGATATTGAACGTCTCGTCAGCGCCATGGCGGAGGTGCGTCGGCGCTTTGCCAAGGACAAGGTGCGGCTCATGCGTCAGGAATATATTGAGCCGGAAGTAGCGGTATCGCCGCAGGATGCGTTTTATGCGGATAAGGTTTCCTTAAAACTGGAGGAGGCCGAGGGCTGGATATGCAGTGAGTTTGTGATGTGCTATCCGCCGGGAATCCCGATTCTGGCTCCGGGTGAGCGCATTACACGGCCCATTATCGATTATATTATTTATGCAAAGGAAAAGGGCTGCTCTATGACCGGGCCTGAAGACCCCGGTGTTGAGCGTCTGAATGTCATTAAATAGGCAGTGTTTGGAAAAAGAGGAGGTCGCAATGGAATTTTGGTTTTCTGAGAGACATACAGAGCATGTAAAAATGTCGATACGGGTGGACCGCCAGCTTTACAGCGGGCACAGTGAATTTCAGAGAATTGACGTGTTCGAGTCGCCGGAGTTTGGCCGTTTCCTGACATTAGACGGTTATATGATGCTCACGGAAAAAGACGAGTTTATTTACCATGAAATGATTACCCATGTTCCTATGGCAGTGCATCCTTGTGTGAAAAATGTACTTGTGATTGGCGCCGGGGACGGTGGGGTGATACGGGAGCTTGCCCGGTATAAAGACATTGAGACGATCGATATGGTTGAGATCGATGCTCAGGTGGTGGAGGTCTGCCGCGAGTTTCTTCCAGGGACCGCAGGCCCATGGCTGGACGATCCAAGAGTACATATTTTTTATGAGGATGGCCTGCGCTTTATCCGCTCCTGCCATGACCGCTATGACCTGATTATTGTAGATTCCACAGACCCGTTTGGGCCCGGGGAAGGGCTGTTTACCCGGGAGTTTTACGGAAATTGCTATAAGGCTCTGCGGGCGGACGGCATTATGGTGAACCAGCATGAAAGTCCTTTTTATCCGGAGGATGCCCTGGCGTGCCAGCGGGCACACAAACGGATCGTGGAATCCTTTCCCATAAGCCGGGTGTACCAGGCGCATATTCCAACCTATCCGTCGGGACACTGGCTGTTTGGTTTTGCATCAAAAAAATACCACCCGCTGAAGGACCTGCGCGAATCCGCGTGGAATGAGCGGGGGTTTAAATGCCGGTATTATACAACGACCCTTCACAAAGGAGCGTTTTACCTGCCGGCTTATGTGGAGGAGCTTTTGGCAAATGTTGAGCAGTAATATTGAAACCTTTTTAGAATGTGACAAAGATTTTAAGTCTGCCAGGATCGTGATGTTTGGGGCGCCGTTTGACTCGACGACCTCATACCGTCCGGGAACACGCTTCGGAAGCAGCGCGATCCGCCGGGAGTCTTTTGGAATTGAAAGTTACAGTCCGTATCAGGATAAAGACCTGATCGATGCGCCGGTGCTTGATGCCGGTGATCTGGAGCTGAGCTTTGGAAATACGCAGCTTGCGCTTAAGGCTATTTCTGATCAGACAAGGGAAATCCTTGAGGCGGGAAAGCTTCCGATGATGCTTGGCGGTGAGCACCTTGTGACGCTTGGCGCCTTCCGGGAGGTGTTTAAAGTATATCCGGATGCGGCGATCATTCATTTTGACGCCCATGCCGATCTGCGCGATGAATATCTTGGCACAGGGCTGTCCCATGCCTGCGTACTGCGCCGGTGCTGGGAGCTGACCGGTGACGGCCGCATTTATCAGTTTGGCATCCGTTCCGGTGACCGGGAGGAATTTACATGGGGGCGGGAGCATGTCCACATGCACCGCTTTGACCTGGATGGACTTGAGGAGACGGTGCGCAGGCTTGATGGCCGTCCGGTATACGTTACAGTTGATCTGGATGTGCTTGATCCGGGAGTGTTTCCGGGAACCGGGACACCGGAGCCAGGCGGCGTGAGCTTTGATGCCCTGCGCCGGGCGGTAACCTTTGTGTGTACTCATGCCAATGTGGCAGGGTGTGATATAAATGAGTTAAGCCCGCCTTATGATGCCAGCGGTGCATCGACGATGGCGGCATGCAAGATCGTGCGGGAAATGCTGCTGGCATTGTGGCACGAATAAAAGGAGGAAATCGTTATGGGAAAAGCGTTGATTATCGGATGCGGCGGCGTAGCCAGCGTGGCTATTCACAAATGCTGCCAGAACAGTGATGTGTTTGAGGAAATCTGCATTGCCAGCCGGACAAAGGAAAAGTGCGATGCTCTTAAGGAAAAGCTTGAAGGTCAGACAAAGACAAAGATTACAACGGCAAAGGTGGATGCCAATAATGTGGATGAGCTGGTGGCTCTGATCACACAGGTCAAGCCGGATGTGGTGCTTAATCTGGCGCTGCCATATCAGGATTTGACGATCATGGATGCCTGCCTGGCAACAAAGACCAATTATGTGGACACGGCAAATTATGAGCCGGAGGATACGGCAAAGTTTGAATACAGCTGGCAGTGGGCGTACCGGGAGCGTTTTGAAAAAGCGGGGATTACCGCGCTTTTAGGAAGCGGCTTTGACCCGGGCGTAACGGGTGTATTTTCAGCCTATGCCTTAAAGCATGAATTTGATGAGATCAACTATATTGATATTTTAGACTGCAACGGCGGCGATCACGGCTATCCGTTTGCCACGAATTTTAATCCTGAGATCAATATCCGCGAGGTTTCTGCCAACGGCTCCTACTGGGAGGACGGCCACTGGGTAGAGACAAAGCCTATGGAGATCAAGCGTGTTTATAATTTTGAAGGTGTCGGCGAGAAGGACATGTATCTTCTCCATCATGAGGAAATCGAAAGCCTTGCGTTAAATATCCCCGGAATTAAGCGCATCCGCTTCTTTATGACATTTGGGCAGAGCTATCTGACCCATTTAAAATGCCTTGAAAATGTGGGAATGACATCCATTGAACCGATCATGTTTGAAGGTAAAGAGATCGTTCCGTTACAGTTTTTAAAGGCAGTGCTTCCGGACCCTTCCACCCTTGGGCCGAGAACAAAAGGAAAGACGAACATCGGCTGTATTTTCCAGGGAAAGAAGGATGGCAAGGACAAGACCTATTATCTGTACAATATTTGTGACCATGAGGAATGTTATAAGGAGGTTGGCTCTCAGGCTGTTGCCTACACGACCGGCGTGCCTGCCATGATCGGCGCGATGATGCTGATGACCGGCCAGTGGAATAAGCCGGGTGTTCATAATATTGAGGAGTTTGATCCGGACCCGTTTATGGATGCCCTAAACCGCTGGGGCCTGCCCTGGAAGGAATCCTTTAATCCGGTGCTGGTGGACTGATGGGCGGCGTAAAGGCGTCCGGCGGCAGCAACGCGCAGCCGCCAAAGACAGAACCGGTGTCCGCTTACAGCAACGCGCAGCAGCCGAAGGCAGAGCCGGTGGCCGCTTACAGCGATGTGCAGCAGCCGCAGGCAGAGCCGGTGCCCACTTACAGTAACGTGCAGCAGCCGCAGGCATTCTGTGACCGGCATGAAGCCGCAGGCTGCGCGGCAAAGCGGCCCTGGCAGGAGACGGTAAAGACTCCGTGCTTTGTGGTGGATGAGGCCCGTCTGATCCACAATCTTGAGATTTTGTCCGGGGTTATGGAGCGTACCGGCTGCCGCATCCTTCTGGCACAAAAGGCATTTTCTATGTTTTATGCCTATCCGCTGATCCGAAAATATCTGTGCGGGACAACTGCCAGCGGCTTATACGAGGCCCGGCTTGGATATGAGTGCTTTGGAAAGGAAACCCATGTGTACTGTCCGGCATATAAGGCGGAGGAGTTTGAAGAGCTTTTGCAGTATGCCGATGATATAGTATTTAATTCTCCGGCTCAGCTTAAGCGCTTTGGCCCGGCGGCCCGCAGTGCGGGAAAGTCGGTGGGACTGCGCATCAATCCCCGCTGCTCGACCCAGGATGGCCATGCGATTTATGACCCGTGTGCTCCGGGATCGCGCCTGGGAACGACGCTGGAGCAGTTTGATGAATCGTGCCTGCCCCTGCTCGACGGGCTGCATTTTCATACACTGTGCGAACAGGATTCCGATGCTCTGGAGATAACGGCAGCCGCAGTTGAAAAACAGTTCGGCCCATATTTATCATCAATGAAATGGCTTAACATGGGTGGCGGCCATCACATAACACGGCCGGGCTATGACATCCCCAGGCTTGAGCGTATCATCCGCCATTTTCAGGACACCTATGGGCTGACGGTTTATCTGGAGCCCGGGGAGGCAGTTGTACTTAACGCCGGATATTTGGTGTCTGGTGTTCTTGAGACATTGGAAAATGATATGCACCTGGCAATTTTAGATACGTCTGCGGCCTGTCATATGCCGGACGTGCTGGAAATGCCTTACCGTCCGCCGGTGACAGGCGCCGGGAAACCGGGTGAAAAGGCATGGACGTACCGCCTTGGCGGCCCGACCTGCCTGGCCGGCGATGTGATCGGGGATTATTCGTTTGACGCCCCGCTGAAGGCGGGCAGCCGTCTTGTTTTTGAGGATATGGCACTGTATACGATGGTTAAGACCAATACATTTAATGGTATGGCGCTGCCGGATATTTTATGGCTTGGTAAAGACGGAAACATAACAACCGTAAAAAAATTTGGATATGAAACCTTTAAAGAGCGGCTGTCGTGACAGGCGCTCTTTAAAGACAAGGATCAGGAATCCCCGGAGCACAGGCAATGGCCCGGGGGTTTTCTATTTTTGCATTTCCTTTCAAAATAATCTGTGATATACTAATATTTGAAAGGCTTCTCCGACCGCCTATGATAAACGAAAGGAGCTTATTTATTTATGAAAAAAATTATTTTGACCGGTGACCGTCCTACGGGAAAGCTTCATGTTGGTCACTATGTAGGGTCTTTAAAACGCCGTGTAGAATTACAAAATTCCGGCGAATATGATGACGTATTTATTATGATCGCAGATGCTCAGGCATTGACGGATAATGCGGATAACCCCGAAAAGGTGCGCCAGAATATCATCGAGGTGGCGCTGGATTATCTTTCCTGCGGCCTGGACCCGGAGAAAGCAACAATGTTTATTCAGTCTCAGGTTCCGGAGCTGACTGAGCTGTCTTTTTACTATATGAATCTTGTGACCGTTTCGCGCCTGCAGCGGAATCCCACAGTAAAATCTGAAATTCAGATGCGTAATTTTGAGGCAAGCATACCGGTAGGCTTTTTTACCTATCCGATCAGCCAGGCATCCGATATTACAGCGTTTAAAGCAACGACAGTGCCTGTGGGGGAAGACCAGCTTCCGATGATCGAGCAGACAAGAGAGATTGTGCATAAGTTTAACACAGTTTACGGTGAGACGCTTGTGGAGCCGCAGGTTCTTCTGCCGGATAATAAAGCGTGCTTAAGACTTCCGGGCATTGACGGAAAGGCAAAGATGAGTAAATCGCTTAATAACTGTATTTACCTTTCAGACAGTCCCGAGGATGTGCGCAAAAAGGTCATGTCTATGTTTACAGACCCGAATCATCTCCGTGTGGAGGACCCCGGACAGGTGGAAGGAAATCCGGTATTTATCTATCTTGATGCATTTTGTAAAGACGAGCACTTTGAGCGGTATCTGCCGGAGTATGAAAATCTGGATGCGCTTAAAGCGCACTACACACGGGGCGGGCTCGGCGATGTAAAGGTGAAAAAGTTCCTGAATAAAGTCCTTCAGGAAGAGCTTGAACCGATCCGTCAGCGCAGAAAGCAATGGGAACAGGACATTCCTGCAGTTTATAAAATCCTTGAAGAAGGCAGCAAAAAGGCAGAGGCTGTGGCTGCCCGGACGCTTGCAGAGGTGAAGCGTGCCATGAAGATCAACTATTTTGAGGACAGGGAGTTAATCGAAGCTCAGGCTAAAAAATACAGAGAAGGGCAATCACACGCATAAGGACAGCATTTGTTTTTTCAGCGCTGTGTTTATGGGCGGCGTGCATAAGATAAAAGAAATATAATGATCTGTAAATGGAGAATGATATATAATAAATGGAGGCGGAATGATTTATGACAAGTGAAGAAAAAAAGATTTTTGACGGTGTGCTGTTTTGCCCCGGAGACCCGGAGCTTGTGGCATTAAAGCTTAAATCACACAATCTGAGCCAGGAATACAGCAACACCCGCGAGGATGAAACGGAGCGCCGGGCGCAGCTTCTTAAGGAGATTGTCGGCAAGCTTGGTGAGAACGTCCGTGTTCAGGGGCCGGTATTTTTCCATTAAGGATGTCATACAAGCATTTGCTCAAACTGCTTTTTTAACTACAATCTTACCATCCAGGACGATGCTCCGGTGACAATCGGCGAGGGCTGCGCCTTTGGGCCGAATTTCACAGTTGTGACCCCGGTACATCCAATGATTTCCAGGGAGCGCCATGGGATCAAAACGCCGGATGGCAGTGTTAAAGGACTGTGCTACGGCAGACCGGTAACGATCGGCAAGGGCTGCTGGTTTGGGGCCAATGTGGTTGTCTGCCCCGGTGTAACGATCGGAGATGACTGCGTAATCGGCGCAGGAAGTGTTATAACCCATGACATCCCTTCAGGCACCTTTGCTGCCGGCGTTCCGTGCAGGGTCATCCGTGAAATTACAGAAGCCGACAGTATGAAATATAAACCGGAGATTCTGGCAGATAATGAACTGCTGGAGGACTGAAGAAAATAATCATCCCGGACAGGGGCCGGAGTAACTTGCATGAGTTATTCCGGCCCTGTTTGTGTTTTTATTTATCTGCGATTTAAATTAAAAAATTTGAAGCCGCCGGGATGTACAAGCTGTGCCGCCATGCCCGCTGGAGCGTTAAGTGCGTCTGTGCCGCCGTGCCCGCTGGAGCGTTAAGTGCGTCTGTGCTGCCGTGCCCGCTGGAGCGTTAAGTGCAGCTTTTCGGACATGAGGATCATAAGAAGCAGTATGATGCCCAGAAAGTACGGATACAAAGCGAAGGAGGCATGTTCGGCGATCATTCCGAACAGCGGCGGTATCAGACACGTTCCGGTGTAAGCGGCGGCCAT
>CASFBR010000085.1 GCA_949292795.1 uncultured Eubacteriales bacterium | reverse complement strand
CTTCTGGTGGATTCTAAGCGGCGCATTATCGGCTGTACAGACAGTGAGAAGGTCGGACAGACGGTTTCCTGGGCATCAGGCGCCAGTGATTTTGTAGATTTTGACGGAAGCCGTTATCTGATCACGACCAATGCGGTGGATGGCAGTGACGGCTGGGAGTTTGTTGTCCTTACGAAGAATGAGGAGGTCATGCGTGAGGCCAATCAGGCGGTGCAGCTTTGCTTTTTGATTTGCACAATACTGACGGTGATCCTTTTGATCCTGACCCGGCTGTTATCCAGCAGGGTCAATGCGCCGGTACGGGTACTGCATACATTTTTTAAAAAAGCAGAGACGGAGAAGGTGGCGATCACCCAGGAAAGCATGTTTGAGGAATTTAATGATCTGTACCGGTCATTTAATCATATGGTATATAAGATTTACACGATGTCCGATGAAATCCGCCGGCAGGAGCTTTTACAGCAGGAGCTTAAGACAACCTCCCGGGACAGTCAGCTTCGGGCGCTGCAAATGCAGATCAATCCGCATTTCCTTTATAATACGTTAGACTGTATCAACTGGATGGCACAGATGAACCATGACCGCGAGGTTTCTGAGATGATCCTCACTCTGGGCAAATTTTTTCGCTCAAACACCCAGATGAGCGGCACTTATACATCCATTGAACAGGAAATAAAAAATATTGAACTGTATATAACATTAGCCAGGCTCCGCTACGGCGACCGGCTGACCTTTAGTATGGATGTCGCCCATGAGCTTTATGACCTGCAGATTCTTAAGCTTTTGCTTCAGCCGCTTGTGGAAAATGCCATGAAGTATGGTGTGGATAAGTCCAGCAAAAACGGCCATATTCAGCTTTGGATCGGTCAGGAGGATGACTCGGTCGTTGTATCGGTGACCGATGACGGCGCGGGTATGGATGACGGTGTGCTTGGGGAGCTTCGCAGGCGCTGGGACACCATCGATGCCGGGCCGGAGGACATAAAGCAGGTCGGGCTTTATAATATTATGCGCCGCCTGTATCTGTGCTACAAGGATGCATGTTCATTTGAGATTTTTAGTACGCCCGGACAGGGAACAAATATTGTGATTACATATCCGGCAGTAAATTATGTGCCGGAGCGTTAAAGGCAGGAGATAGAGATAGAGGTAGATAAAACATGGTAATCCGAAAAGAGCTTAATAATCATATGCGCGTAGTGATGGAGCCGATGGAGCAGTTTACATCCGTATCGATCGGTGTGTGGGTCGATGCTGGCTCTGCCAATGAAAACCCGGACAATAACGGGATCGCCCATGTGGCGGAGCATATGCTGTTTAAAGGGACCGCGACCCGCTCGGCCAGGGATATTGCCGATGAGACAGCAGCGCTTGGTGATCACCTGGACGCTTATACAAGTAAGGAATGTACCTGCTACTGCATAAAGACACTGGGGGAATATGCCGATAAGGCGCTTGAGATCATTGCCGATATGATCTGCCATCCGAAGCTTGATCCGCAGGACCTGAAAAAAGAGCTGGGTGTAATCCTTGACGAGATCGATATGTATGAGGATGATGCCGATGAGCTTGTCCATGAACTGCTGCAAAAAAAGATATGGCAGGATCATCCGCTTGGATATATTATTTCCGGTGAGAAGGATGTGGTCCGGCACTTTGATACAGATGTGCTGCGCCGCTTTATGAATACTTATTATAATGGCAGACATCTGCTCATCTCCGTGGCCGGACGTTTCGACCCGGAAACGATGCTGGCCGCCATTAAAAAGCAGTTCGGGGATATTCCTGCCGGTGCGCCGGCGGCGCCGGTATTGCCGCCGGTCTATCATCAGACGCTTGTTTGCCGTCATAAGGATATTGAACAGATGCATTTTGACCTGGCCTTTGATGGAATACCCTATGAGCATGAAGATAAATATGTCCTTGGCGTTGTCAACAGTATTTTAGGCGGAAACGGGAACTCCCGTCTGTTTCAGGAGGTTCGGGAAGAAAAAGGGCTGGCCTATACGGTCTATTCCTATGGAAGCTCGTTTAAGCAATGCGGGCTGTTTCAGATTTATGCGGCCATGGCGCCGGAGCAGACCGCGCAGGTGCTGGATGCGGTACTTGCATCCGTGGAACGGATGCGGAAAGAGGCGGTGAGTGAACGGGAGCTTTCGCTGACAAAACGGCAGATACAGACAGAGCTTTTAATGTCCGCGGAGAGCACACATAACCGGATGGAGGCCAACGCTAAAGCGTGGCTTTATAATGAACACCAGGAAACCCTTCAGGAGACCGCGGCTCATGTGGCAGCCGTGACGGCAGAGGACGTATCGGCCTTTATGCAAAAATATCTGCGCATGGAGCGCCTTTGCGCCGCCTTTGTCGGTAATTTACCGGCGATGGATGCGGATGCCGTCAACGCCGTATTTAAAAAATGGGGGATACCACTTAAAGTGCAGTAAGGAGCGATTAAATGAGCAAACATGAATTTTTAAGGCAGCTTCGTGAATATCTTACGGGAAAGCTTCCCGCCTCCGAGGTGGAGGACTCTGTAAGCTACTATGACAGCTATATTGACGGACAGATTCGCGGCGGGCAGCGTGAGGCGGAGGCAGTGGCCGCTCTTGGCGACCCGAGGATCATTGGCCGGAGCATTGTTGATGCCGCAGGCCGCAGAAATGCCCAGGGCTATGCGGATACGTCCGGCGGGCGCGAAAGCCGGGCGGAAGATCGCGGCCGTGACGCCCGGGAAAGTATGCATGAAAACAGCCGCACCGGCGCGTCGGGGTGGCGCCGGTGGAAGCTGTATGGCATTCTTGCCCTGGCAGTGCTTGTGATTCTTGTCGTGCTGATTGCGGTGACAAAGGTGATTGCCTTTTTCTTTCCGCTGATTGCAGTGATCGTTGTGCTGACGGTCGTATTGCGCCATGCCGGAGGTTCACGATGAAAATGACACTGCTGACCGTAGGGAAGGTCAAAGAAAAGTTTTATGTGCAGGCAATCGATGAGTTTGTCAAGCGCCTGAGCCGGTACTGTAAGCTAGAGATTATTGAAGTGGCCGATGAAAAAACCCCGGATACTGCCAGTGCGCTCATGGAGCTTCAGATTAAGCAAAAGGAGGGTGAACGCCTGTTAAAATATGTGCGTGATGATGCGTATGTGATTGCCCTGGCAATCGAAGGCCGGATGCTTTCCTCCGAGGAACTGGCCGGAACACTTGAAAAGCTCGCCGTTGGCGGGACCAGCCATATCCAGTGGATCATTGGAGGGTCTCTGGGCCTTTCACCCCAGGTACTTGCACGGGCGGACATGCTTTTGAGCTTTTCTAAGATGACGTTTCCCCACCAGCTCATGCGGGTGATTCTCCTGGAACAGATTTACAGAGGCTACCGAATCATGACCGGAGCACCGTATCATAAGTAGAGTGATACTGAATGGGGGATGAGTAAATGATTTTTTCCGACGAAAAAGACTATATTATGCGCATGATCAAGGAAATGGTGCGGGTGCTTGCCTCGCTGATGTTTGGTAAAAGCTATGACTGTGCAGAACAGGACAGAGAAAACCGCTTTTTAGTGGCCGGAAAGCCTTTGAAAACGCTGCTTGAGATGATCGATGCCGGAAAGATCAATGAAGCGGAAAATATTTTGCTGGACGGGATTGATTACGCGCAGCCGGAAGAAGTCTTTGCGGCCGCTTTGTTTTATGAGCATCTAAGTGAAAAGGACGATGCATTTTTACAGGCAAACAACTATTCAAGAGAAGAGGTTCTTGACGGTTTCCGTGAGCTGTTAAAAAAGTCCGGTTATGAGACACTTTTTTCATATGAGCTGTAAATCAGCCTGTATCGCGATAATCGGGCAGGGGAAGGAAGCTTCCCCTGCCCGATTGATACGCCCGGAGGGCGGTGCCGCGTGCCGGTGGCACGCGCTCTGCACCGGCCGAAGCATAAGCGGCTGCCCGCCGGCTTGTGTGAGCTGGCAGCCGAATGTGATTTACTGAATGTTTTGAGTCAGCCAGGCGCAATCCTCGGCGAGACACTTATCGTGCTCGTCATAAAAGCCTTCGCGTTCAACAATCCAGAAGGCATCAAAATCCTGCTCGTCAAGCGCAGCCTTGATTTCCTTCCAGTCCAGATTGGACTCCGGTGCGCCCATTTTGCACTGTACAAAGAAGCGGTCCTTCTGAGACTCCATCATCTGCTGGAAATTATCAAGGATTTCCTGACGCTTTTCAAGAGGCAGCTCCTTGACATTACCCATAGCGGCCATCGGATTTTCTTGCTTGTCATACCGGGATGCCGGACGGCTTCCGGGGCCGACAACCTTGCTGTTTTCTTTCACATGGATAGAGAGAATCCGGTTTTTATATTTACGGATAAAATACGGCGGATACATGCCGCCATTCATCGCCCAGCCGCAGTCCAGCTGGGAGAAGCATTTGCTGCTGTTGTCCAGGAGATGTTCAAGAAGCGATTTGCCTTCATCAAAGAAAAATTCCTGGCTGTGGTTGTGATAGCCGATCTTAATGCCATACGGTTCGGCCATAGCAGCCATCTCATCTAATACATGGGCCACCTCAATGGCCTCAGCTTTATTGCAAAACGGGGTGCCGGCCCAGATGACAGCCTTTCCGCCAAGTGCGGCCATTTTTTTGACAATCTCTTCGGTCGGTTCGGCATGGATCGAGGTGACCGTCAGACCGGTTTCGTCAAGCCATTTCTTAATATCTTCAATGTCATTATCAAGGTCTGCGGGAAGCAGTTCCACACAGTTATAACCAAGACTGCGGATCGTTTTAAATTTTTCGAGAAGTGTGGGGCCAAGTCCAAGGTAGCTGGCAATCCCTCCAAAGGAATATGTACCAATTCCAATCTGCATAAATCATTCCTCCTGAAATAAAAGCTTTAATGCTATTATAAATCGCACTGGAAAAATATGCAACAGCTTTCATTTTTGCGTGCATTTTATGTGCGAATAGGATATAATAGCCTCAGTACCGGCTATTGATGCAAAAAATGTTTGGGAAATTAAAATCAGCTTTCAGGAGGACGACATAATGCTGGAAATTAAAGATTATACAAAAATATATAAAGGAAATAAGGTCGCTGTGGATCATTTGACGCTGACCATTGAAGACGGCGATATTTACGGCTTTATCGGCCATAACGGCGCGGGGAAAACGACAACGATCAAGGCGGTGGCCGGAATTTTGGACTTTGACGACGGCGATATTTTAATCGATCATATGTCCATTAAAACACACCCTCTGGAATGTAAGGAGCGGATGGCCTATATCCCGGATAACCCGGACATTTATGAGTATCTGACAGGCATTAAATATCTGAATTTTATCGGTGATATTTACCAGGTCGGAAAGCAGGAGCGGGAGGAACGCATCCGAAAATATGCGGACATGTTTGAGATTACAGCGAACTTAGGCGATATGATTGCGTCGTATTCTCACGGCATGAAGCAAAAGCTTGTGCTGATCTCAGCGCTCATCCATAAACCCAAGCTGCTCATCCTTGACGAACCTTTTGTGGGCCTTGACCCGAAGGCTGCCCTGACCCTGAAAAACCTGATGCGGGAGATGTGTCAGGAGGGCTGTGCGATTTTCTTCTCCACACATGTCCTTGAGGTGGCGCAGAAGCTTTGCAATAAAATTGCGATCATAAAAAACGGACGACTTGTAGTCAGCGGCGATATGGAGAGTGTTCTCGGTGACAGTAGCCTTGAGGATGTATTCATGGAGGTGAGCGAGCATGATCAATAAATGCTTTAAGCTGCTCTTTATTCAGCTGCGCGGCATTTTGTTCTCCGGGCAGTTTGGCGCAAAGCGGGGACAAAAAAGAATAAAAGCGGCCGGCATGGTGCTGCTGGCGGCGCTGGTCGCTGTTGTGTTTGCATTTTACAGTGCCTTTTTTACATGGGGCTATATCCAGATGGGATTACAGGATAGTGTGCTGCCATTGATCATGACGGCTTCGAGCGTGGTGATCCTCTTTACAACAATGTTTAAAGCCAGCAGCTTTATTTTTTCGGCCAGGGATAATGACCTTTTGATGTCACTGCCGGTGAAAAACTGGGCGATCATTGTGAGCCGTTTTGGTTCCCTCTATATTTATGAGACGGCAATCACAGCCATCCTCATGGTTCCGTCGCTTGCTGTGTATGCGATCCTGTGCGGCCCGTCCGTCCTTTTTGTGATTATGGCAGCCGTGTCCATTCTTTTTGTGCCGCTGATCCCGCTGGCCATCGCGACACTGATTGGCATTGTCATTACATTTATTGCGGCGCGCTTCCGATATAAAAATCTTATATCCATTGTTTTAAGCTGTGTCGTATTTATCGCAATCATGTATTATTCCATGTCCATGTCATCTGTGGACGAGACAATGCTGGCAGAGCTCAATATACTGCTGATGGATTTTATTGGTAAAGTGTATCCTCCGGCAAGCCTTTATGCAAACGGACTTGCAGGTTCCCTATTGTCTTATGCCGGCTATCTGCTTGTGAGCGTGGCTGTGTCCGGGATTATCATTGCCCTGATCGCCCGGCGGCTGAACTGGCTGATCGCAGCGCTGACAAGTCATAAGACCCGCGGTAATTTTAAAATGACCGCGCTTAAGACCGGCTCTGTGTTTGGTGCACTTTTGGGAAGAGAGTTTAAACGCTATTTTTCATCTCCGATCTATGTTTTTAACACAGCGCTTTTATATGTGCTTTTAATAATTGGAGCGATCGCTTTGTTTTTTATAAAGGACGTGGATGCGGTGCTGAATCTTCCGGGTGCTTCCGCCATGATCGGAGCGGTTGTTCCTTTGCTGATCTCCTTTTTTGCGGCGATCACAAGCACGACAAGTGCCTCGTTGTCGCTTGAGGGCAATCAACTGTGGCTTCTGGCCAGCTTTCCCGTCAGCTCGGCGACGGTCTTTCGGGTAAAGATCGCGATGAATCTCATCCTTGGCCTGCCGTCGGTGCTGATCGCTTCGATCCTGTGCATGATCCGCTTCCGTCTTGACTTGCTCTGGGGGCTGATTGCGGTGGTGATCCCGGTACTTTATACGCTGCTTGCCAGTGTGGGGGGAATGTATGTCAACATCCGTTTCCCGAATTTCACATGGACAAATGAGGCTGCGGTCGTCAAGCAGTCGGCATCGGCCATGATCACAGTGTTCGGAGGGATGATCCTTGTCGTGATCCCGGGAGCAGCGCTTCTTACACTTGGCATTCCTGCGCTGCCGCTTTATATTGTTACCGCTGTGGTTTTGGCGGCGCTTAATCTGTTCTTTTATATGCGCGTCATAAAAACACCCTTGCGGCGCTTTTGCTCAGATTGATTAAAGGGGGAAAACAGACATGTCTGAATATCGGATCCAATGGCTTTGCCGGCACCGCCGGCTGCTGTATGCTGCCGCATTTGTGCTCACCTTTGCGGTGGAGGCGTGGATTGCACTGTATGTCAGAGATGCGGTGATCCGTCCTTATGTGGGCGATATTCTTGTTGTTTTTGCCGTTTATTTTTTCGTGCGGATGTTTTTGCCGCGGGGGGTGCGCTTTTTGTGGCTGTATGTCACACTGTTTGCCATGGCTGTGGAGATCAGTCAGTATTTTAATCTGGCCCGGATACTGGGACTTGAAGCTGTCCCTCCGGCCAATATGGTACTGGGGTCGGTTTTTGACTGGAAGGACATGGTATGCTATCTGTCCGGAGGCCTGCTTTTGCTTGGCGGCAGGTGTCTGTCCGGAGGTTTCAGGAAAGGAGGCGATGGCCATGGCCGAAGCTGTAAGAACAGCGATTTTTGATATGGATGGCCTGATGCTGGATACAGAACGTCTGTGTATCAGAGCTTACGACTATGCCGGAGAACGCTATGGTTTGGGACGTCTTGGATGGCTTGTGGAAAAAACGCTTGGAATGAATAAAATTGCGACCCGGCGCGTATGGAAGGAATATCTTGGAGACGATTATGACGAACCGGGAATCCGCAGGTATGTGGATGAATTTTATGCGGATTTTCGCAGTCACAGCCATATGCCGGTCAAAAAAGGCTTGTATCATCTTCTGGAATTTCTTAAAAATAATGGCTTCGAGATGGCAGTAGCTTCCTCGACCTCCACCGCCACTGTGCGGGCGAATCTTGAGGATGTGGGCGTCTGTCATTATTTTAAAGAAATCATAGGAGGCGACTGCCTGGAGGCTTCCAAGCCTCAGCCGGATATTTATCTTCTGGCCTGTGCGCGTCTTAAAAAGCGTCCGCAAATGTGTTATGCGCTGGAGGATTCAAAAAATGGCGTGCTGGCTGCGGTGGCAGCCGGATGCAGGACGATCATGGTTCCCGACATCTGGCAGCCGGATGAGGACTTTTTAAAGCCTGTGGCGGCCTGCCTTTGCGACCTGGACGAGGTATGTACCTATATTGCCCGGGAAATGGCAGATGAACATGCGAATGGGGGCGAGGGCCGGTGAACCGTCGTTTTGTAAAAAAATGGGGCGTTTTTGCGGCAGCCTGTCTGCTGTATGTGCTGACGGTTGTTTTACTGTATATGGTTCAGTATAAATTTTACGGCGGCGTTGTCCGCACGCCGCTGCTTTATGTGGCGCTTTTCCCGGTATTGGCCTGGCTTGGCTGGCTGCTTGGCGGAGGCTATCCTAAAAACGATGAGGAACAAAAGAGCCTGGCAGATTCGGGAATTTATAAAGAGCCGCCAAAGAAAGCGAAGCGGGGAAGAAGGCTGCACGGACGCCGACCGTGGCAGAGCTTTTTTGCGCGCTGGCGCAGTGATGCGATGCCGGTAAAAACAAAGGTTTCTTTTGCGGTGTCGGCGCTTGTGCTTGTGGCCGCCACATTGTTTATGATCTGTGCGCTTGTGGCCGAGCCGTATCTTTTGATCATTTATTTTTATTTCGGGGTTTTGATCGCCCTTGGGATTTTTACACTGTGGGAGCCGTCCGGCGGCTGGAAGCTTTCGGTGCTGGCCTGCGCCATATTTTTGGAGCTGATCTTAATCACTGGTATTTATTTGCTGATTGTCTCGCCGATGAGTGTGGACGGCGGACGGCAGATGCTTGAGGCTCAGGGCTACGGTCAGGTGTATTATGAAAAATCTGCGGATAACGAAAAAATACTGGACACATTTTATGACGGTGATCTGAAGCTTTTAAGCCGCAGCGCTTCGGGGCTTGGCTTTTATATGTTCCGGTGTGAAAAAGACGGGATCATGTATGGCGCGGCTATCAGTGTTATTGATAAAAACATTGTAGCCGCAGAGCCGCTGGACAATGAGAGCGGCCTTGATTTTTATATGGATTTTGACTAGGAGAAACGAGTATGAAACGAAATGTGTCTCTGGATGAGATTTCGGATGGAAAGCTGTATACGTCCAATGACCTGGCAAAGCTGGAGTGCGGCGGCTGCAAAGGGTGCAGTGCCTGCTGCCGGAATATGGGAAACTCGATCATTCTTGATCCTATGGATGTATGGCAGCTGTGTGAAAATCTCGGAAAGACGTTTGAAATGCTCCTTGGACGCGAGCTTGAATTAAATGTGGTAGACGGCATTATACTGCCCAATTTAAAAATGGATGGGAATACGAATGCCTGTGCATTTTTAAACGAACAGGGGCGCTGTGCCATCCATCCGTTCCGCCCGGGATTTTGCCGGATGTTTCCCCTGGGCCGCTACTATGATATGGATGGATTTAAATATTTTTTACAGATTCATGAATGCTTTCGCGAAAACCGGACAAAAGTAAAAATAAAAAAATGGCTGGACATTCCGGACTTAAAAACCTACGAGGCATATATATGCGCCTGGCACGATTATCTGATGGCTGCGGAAGAACACATAGAAAAAGCCGGCGACGAGCTTTTGATGAAGAAAACAGACATGGCGATTCTTGAACTGTTTTACATGACACCTTACACCCGGGAGAGCGGTTTCTATCCCCAGTTTTACGAACGCCTCGAAACCGCAAAAAATCTATTTAAAAAACACCCCATTCCGTGATATAATGTTCGCGACAGCAATGAGCCGGGCGGTCTGCCATCCACAAGGATGGCCGGCTTGCCGGGCGGTCCTTGCGGATAGCAGACCATCGGGCGAAGCCCGCGACCGAGCGAAGCGAGGTTGTGCCCGGCGGAGTACAGTAAAAAGAGAGCCGGGCGGCCATTAGGAAGCATCGGGCGAAGGTCTGCGCTGCCGCTTTGGTCGTTGCCGGACAGGCGCCACCGGCGCTTGGCAACCGCGACCGAGCGAAGCGAGGTTGTGCCCGGCAAAGCTGTTTAATGAAAGGCGGGAGTCGGTTGAAAATCCTGATCGAGTTTTATCATAAAAATATTCTTGAAAATATAGTGGCTGTGCTGGGAACGAAGCCGGACCGGGTGATGTTTTACTTTGATCCGATGTATTTTACTAAAACCGCGGTTTATGATACGTTTCTTGCATGCCGCAAATATATCCCGTATTTAAAGCTGGAGGTCGGCACCTTTGATTCTTCGGATTTTTGGGGGCTGGAAGATAAGCTTGGCCGCTATATCGAAGCGTTTGAGTCCGATGAGGTGATGATCGATCTCACCGGAGGAAATGAGCTGGCGGCCGTTGCAGCGTACCGCTGCTTTGAAAAGTCAGCTTTATCGCTTGTATGTGCGGACATACGGCATTTCCGCCTGTTTTCCATCAGCCATCCCGGGCGGCGCTTTGGTGTCCAGAGTCTTGACTTTACAGATATTGTGGAAGCTGCGGGCGGACGGATTATTGCCAGCGCCGATGAGGCTTACCTTGAGAAAAACCGGGAAAATCTGTACGCCACAGCATGTAAAATACTGGAGCATACATCGGAATGGTCAGAGGCATGTACTTTTTTACAAAAGCACAGCGCAGGCATCCGTTCCGGAAGCAGCCGGCATTTTAGCGCTGAGCCGGTGACGCGGGGGCGCAAAACGGTGCCAGATGAAAAACTGATGCATTTTCTGGCCCGCACCCATATGATCCGGAATCTGAGCATGAGCGGCGGGCGCGTGGAGTTTGATTATAAAGACCGGGAAAGCCTGAATTTACTGACGACCTATGGCGTGTGGCTTGAATTTTTCACATATTATGCGCTGAAAGGCTCAGATAAATTTCATGATGTGCGCAACAGTCTGAAGGTCGACTGGAACCGCAATGACGGGCAGGATATTATCGGCAATGAGATCGATGTGACGGCCATGTTTGGCTGGGTTCCGGTGATCATTTCCTGCAAGATGTCAGAAAATGCCACGGATGCGGACGCCTTAAACGAGCTGTATGCGGTGAGCCACAGAGCCAGCCGCGGCCATGTGATCCGTGTGCTTGTGACATACAGCAATATTAAGGAGCGCCGGATGGGTATTTACCTGAAAGCAAAAGAAATGGGGATTATTGTTCTGGATGAGAGCGATCTTCGCCGCCCCGATTTTCCAAAACGCCTGGAGCGGGCGATCTGCCAGAACCGCACGATTATACGATAAATCAATTAGATGAAAGGGGAGTCAGGGATGGAAGTGACTCAAAGTTTTTTGGAGGAGTTAAAGATTAGCTGCGGTGCCAATAACTGTGCCCGCGTGATGGTCAGTGACATTATTTTGGATCCGGGACTGCGCCAGAACTGTGAAATGAATTACTGCGGAGAATATGGGCGTACCTGGGTCTGTCCGCCGCATTGCGGAGCGATTGACGAGTGTATACAAAAGGTGCGCGCTTACAGTCAGGCGATTGTCGTACAGACGATCCGTCCGCTGGAGGATTCCTATGATTTTGAAGGCATGGAGGAAGCGGCAGAGCAGTTTGACGCTGTATTTTTAAAGGCTGTGAAAACGATCCGGCAGTATATAAAGCCGCTGGCAGACGGCGGTTTTCCCCCGATGCTGTGTCTGTCCGCCGGCGGCTGTCACCGGTGCGAAACATGTACCGTCGGCGGGCAAAAGCCATGCCGTTATCCAGATGAAGCATTTGCATCGCTGGAGTCCCATGGGATTTTTGTGTCTGATCTGGCAGCAAAGGCCGGATTGAATTATATTAACGGACAGAATACGGTTACTTATTTCGGAGCTGTTTTTCTGCCAGAAGATATTTAAGATAACTGTTTGCCATGACTGGGCATCTGTGCGGCATTCGCCGATATACCCGCTGTGGCGGGAGATACCATAGAGTAATATTTTCGGGGCCTCAGGCCCGGGAAGGGGATTTTAATGGAAAAAGACAGACAAAAGGAATTACAGGAAGCACTTTTAGGCATAGGGGCGGACGGCAAGGCTCTTGCCGGTACATATTACGCCGGTCTTCCGATGCAGGATCTGATTCTGCTGCATCATATGTCAGCGGTTTATATGCAAAATAATGCGAAGGATGCCAAGAGGAGACTGTTTTTCGCAAAACGCATGGCTTTTTTTGAAAATCATGTGATTGTAAAGCTTTGGGCACTTGAAGAATGCTTTATTCTTATAAAAAAGGAGCGCGAACTTTTATATACCGAGGTCAATCCAAAGACACAGGATAATCAGATATTTGTTTTCAGTACAAAAGAAGGCGCCAAAGCGGCTGTGGATGCGCTTGGCAAACAGGGCACGCCGTTAGACATAAAAGCGATTCCGCACAGCCAGTTCCCGCCGTTTTTCCTCAATCTTTTTTCCCGTGGGGTAACGGCTGTGATCATTGACCGGGGGCAGACGGTGATCGGCCTGCCGGTATGGGCGGTATGCAGCTTTTTAAAAGAGGACTTTGTTCAGGAACAGAGCCGCCCGGCTGTGCGTCTGTGGATTAAAAAAGAGCTTTATATCCTTTATTCATCGCTTACAAAACTGCCTTATGTGGAATGTGACAGCGAAACTTTTGATGACCAGGTATTTGTCTATGCTACAAAAGATGCGGCGGAGGCCGCAGTAAAGGATTATGGGGAAAAACATATTCCGCTTTACAGTGAGCGGCTGCTTAACCGGCAGTTTTACCGGACTTTTTTTGAACTCTACCTTTTGGGCGTGAATGCGGTTAAGACCGAAAATGATGGTATTATACAACTGACAGGTCTTGTGCCAAAGCCGGATTACTCAAAACTGCCCGAGGAAAAACAGCCGATACTTAATCCGGAGCTGATGCTTACGGCGATCTATATTTGTCAGGAAGAACGCCGGCCGGAAGGGGAGAAGGATTCTGAAGAACTAAAGGGGATGAAGGAGGAACTTTTTGCACATTTAAGAGAAGGCCGTCTGGCGATGCCGGCGTTTGTTACCAAGGCGGGCGATCAGCCGGATCAGGTGCATTTCCCGGTGGTAACATTGACAAACGGCGAGCAGTACTGTCCGGTATTTACGGATTTGCAGACAGCCAGAGATTTTGAACTTAAAGAAAAGGAGCGGGTTGAAAAAGACGGCGGGAACAAGCCGGAATACCGTTATATGAAAATGTATTTTGATAAAATACTTGCGGCTTTGCCGGCACAGATTAAAGGTGTGATTATCAATCCAAATACGATTAATCTGATGATGCGCAAAACCGATCAGAATCCTGCCGGCAGCCGCTAAAATGCGGCCGCCAAGGCAGATGCCTGATTACAGAAGAGGGCTTATCGTATGAGACTGTTCATGCGATGAGCCCGAAATGCTTCATGGCATTGTAGATCCCATTATGTTCCACATCGTCTGTGACATAGGAACAGCGTTCTTTCACCGCAGGAGTGCTGTTACCCATGGCAATGCTGACGGGAACATAATCTAACATAGACAGGTCATTAGGACTGTCCCCAAAAGCAAAACAGTGTTCCAGGGGAATATTTAGATGATCACACAGAAACCGGATTCCGGTGGCTTTGGAGCAGTCCTTCTGAGTGATCTCGGCAATACCGTGTCCCCGGTTGATATATTCCAGAAAGTCATCGCTGTATTTGCGAAAGGTTTCAATATCGCTGTCCGGTCTTAAAAATGCAAGAATCTTGTCAAAAGTGAAAGACGGGTCATGGATGTCATCGGGAAATTCAAAAGCCTTTGTCCCAAACATCCGGCGTGCATCCTTAAGGATTGTATCATTAGCTGCATATGCGTGCGTATCAAAGTAAATATGCTCCTTCTCTTCATAAAAGCCGGGAATATTGCATAGACGCATCAACTGGATGAGTTTGATACAACGGTCATGGGGGATCGTACGGCTAAGGAGCTGCCGGCCGTGGTAGCAGATATAAGTGCCGCAGCCGCAGACATATCCGTCAAACGGCAGTTCCCGCAGATATGGGTCAACATTAAACCATGTACGGCCGGTATTGATAAACAGAAGATGTCCATGGTCATGGGCACGGACGAGCGCTTTATAAGTACTGTCCGGCACAAAGCTGCGGCCTTCTGGAATCAGTGTGCCGTCAATATCAAAAAAGAGCATCTTTCGCTTTAAATCCATAGTATCTTTTGTGTCTATTATATCTTTCATATTATCTAAACTCCTCACTCTTAAATGCCTCACTGTTTTGTATGTACGGCTTTTTTGAAAAATGTGCGCCGGAAACGGCCCATAGGCCGCGCGCAAAACTATTATGCCCCATTCGTCTGTTTTTTTCAAGAGGATATAAATTGACATTTCCATAGTTTTGTGATATTTTGATTACAGTTCAGCCAGGCCGGGATGTAATTCAAAACGCGAAGTTTTGCCTGCCGGTATGTGCTGAAATTTTTAAATGACAGACCAGAAATTTTAGGGAGCGCGAGAAAGTCGTGATACAAAACATTAAAGCCGCGGCTGCAGTTTTTATCATTCTGATCGCCGGCCTGTACGCCCTGCTGAGCGGAGACAAAGCTTATGACGCGCAGTGGGCGGTACAGTCAGGCCTTGAAAAAAGTGAGACAGCCATTGCGCCGGCCGACGGAGGTTCTGGCGGCGCGCAAAACTACGATTTATATTCCGGCAGCAGCACTGCACCGATTACATATCAGCATGTGCGCGTTAAGTCTGCCGGAGCTATTTTTGTGCCTGGAGCAGGTCTGGCCATTCTTTTTAGGATTGCTTCACTTTTATATCATTTTCAGCCGGTACCGTTTTATAAGGCACGGTTTTTATGCGAGCTGTTTGCCCTGTGGCAAAAGGACGGAAAAAAACGTGCATGGACAGCCGGAATAATGACAGTACAGGCTGTCTTTGATAAAAAAGTGGGGACATTGGAGGCTGATAAAAAGGCCCGTGTACTTAAAAGCAGATCAAAGGTATAACAGTACATGCATGCCTGAAAGCGGCATCCGTGTCCAGAAAGCAGGAGAAATATGAAGAGGATGATTCAGATCATAAAAAAACAGCCGCCGGGCCGGCTGATCGTGGCCGGTTTTGCGCTTGTGATCCTGATAGGAGCATTGCTCCTACTGATGCCTTTTTCCGTGCGGGACGGAGTAAAGGTAACCTTTGTGGATGCATTGTTTACGTCCACAAGTGCAGTATGCGTGACCGGTCTTATTGCGATCGATACGGCCGATCATTTTACACCGATCGGTCAGGGGATCGTTGCCGCGCTGATCCAGGTCGGCGGCCTGGGCGTTACATCGATCGGTGTGGGACTGATGATCGCCGCCGGCAAAAAAATCAGTATTAAAAGCCGGCTTGTGGTGAAGGAGGCGCTCAATGTGGATAATTACCAGGGGATCGTCCGCCTGGTCAAGGCCGTGCTGCTTACGACGATCTGCTTTGAGCTTGTGGGGGCAATTTTAAGCTTTATTGTGTTTTCACAGGATTACGAGCTGCCCCATGCCATCGGCATCAGCATTTTCCATTCTATTGCAGCGTTTAATAACTCCGGATTTGATATTCTGGGAGGGCTGCAAAACCTTATTCCTTACAGGGATGATATTTTACTGAACCTGACGACATGCTTTCTGATCATTTTCGGAGGTATCGGCTTCCTTGTGATCCAGGATGTTTTAAAGCACAAACGTTTTAAAAAGCTCTCGCTCCATTCAAAGGTTGTGATTACAACAACGATTGTACTGCTTGTTGTTGGTACGCTGCTTCTTAAGGCGACAGAGGACATTACATGGATGGGAGCGTTTTTCCACAGTGTATCGACACGAACAGCCGGTTTTTCGACCTATCCGATTGGCAGCTTTACAAACGCCGGACTTTTTGTCATGTGTGTGCTGATGTTTATCGGTGCCTCACCGGGTTCGACCGGCGGCGGTATCAAAACGAGTACATTTTTTGTCATGGTACAGGAATTTCGCGGAATGTTCACCAAACGCGGTGCGCATGCGTTCCGCCGGAGTATTTCCAGACAAAACATCACAAAAGCATTTTCCATTACGATCTTATCGATCGCCGTGGTAGGCGTGGCGGTGTTTGCCATGTGCCTTTTAGAGCCGGACTGCAGCTTTATCGCGCTGCTTTTTGAGGTTATTTCGGCGTTTGGCACCGTAGGGCTTTCCACAGGGATCACGCCGGATTTGTGTGATGCCGGGAAGCTTGTGATCATTCTGGTAATGTTTATCGGCCGTGTCGGCGCATTCACACTGCTTTCCATGTGGATCGAGCGGGGTGAACCCAATGCACGATATACAGAGGAGACTGTTGTCATAGGTTAAAAAGAGGAGAATGAAAACTATGAGAAAGAAGCAAAATACCGCTTACGGCGTGATCGGCCTTGGGCGGTTTGGTTCGGCGCTGGCAGTGATGCTTGCCCAGGCCGGAAAGGAAGTTATTGTGATCGACCGCGACGAAAGCCGCGTCAGGGAAATGCGCCAGTATACGGAACATGCCTTTGTTTCGGATAATCTCACCGGGGAGACATTACGAGAGATCGGTATTCAAAACTGCGATGTTGTTGTGATCTGTATCGGTGAAAAGGTGGATGTCAGTATTTTGACGACCATGTGCGTCATCGAGATGGGCGTTCCGAAGGTGATTGCCAAGGCCCGGAGTGAGGAGCAGGGCGCTGTCCTTAAAAAGCTCGGCGCGGAGGTCGTCTATCCGGAGCGGGATATGGCGCTGCGCCTTGGAAAACGGCTCATATCCAGCACATTTCTGGATTACGTTTCTTTGTGCAACAGCGTGGAAATCCGTCAGATACAGCTGCCGGAGCAGCTTGTAGGAAAGACGGTAGAGGAGATCAATATCCGTAAAAAGTATAAGCTCAATATTATCGCTTTAGAGAGGGATTCCGAGACGGATATTGAGATTACACCGGATGACCGCTTTCAGGCCGGCGATGTCCTTGTAGTTATCGGCAAGGTCGACAACATTGATGCTTTTGAAAATACATTTTAGAAGATGAAAAGATAAAAAGAAAAGAGAAAAAACATGGGAGATTCAGTTTCATTTGTACAATTCTGGCAGGCAATTTTAGGGAGCCCGGTGCTGCTGGTCACAGTTCTTCTGACGTTAGGTGTGATCTTTGTCAACGGCTGGACCGATGCCCCAAATGCCATTGCCACCTGCGTGACAACGCGGTGCTTAAGCCCGCGCAAAGCGATCCTGATGAGCGCTGCCTTTAACTTTCTGGGCGTTTTTGTGATGACTCAGATCAACAGCTCTGTGGCATCCACGATCAGTAATATGGTCGATTTCGGCGATAGTACCCACGAGGCGCTCATTGCTTTGTGCGCGGCCTTATTGTCTATTGTTGTTTACAGTGTCGCGGCCTCGTTTTTTGGTATACCGACGAGTGAAAGCCACAGCCTGATCGCCGGCCTTACAGGCGCTGCGATCGCTATCCAGCACGGCACCGACGGCGTCAATGGCAGCGAGTGGGTCAAGGTTATTTACGGCCTTGTTTTAAGTCTTGCCCTGGGCTTTTTGACCGGATGGGTTATATGTAAGCTGGTGACAATTTTATGCCGGGCGCTGGACCGGCGCAAGGCGAACCGCGTTTTTGGCTATGCGCAGATCGCCGGAGCCGCAGCGATGAGCTTTATGCACGGCGCTCAGGACGGCCAGAAATTTATCGGTGTTTTGTTCCTCGGCATCGCCTTTGCCAACAATCAAAATTCAGTGACCGGCATGGAAATCCCCGTATGGCTGATGCTGCTTTGCAGTATTGTTATGGGGCTTGGAACGAGTGTCGGCGGTGAAAAGATCATTAAGTCTGTCGGTATGGATATGGTCAAGCTGGAGCGCTATCAGGGCTTTTGCGCAGACCTGTCCGGCGCTTTGTGCCTGCTGTATTCCAGCCTGTTTGGTATCCCGGTGTCGACGACGCATACAAAGACCAGCGCCATTATGGGCGTGGGGGCGGTCAAGCGTATATCGGCGATCAATTTCGGGGTCGTGAAGGATATGATGCTTACCTGGATATTTACATTCCCGGGATGCGGTCTTATAAGCTTTGTTATGGCTAAAATATTTATGTTGATTTTCTGATAAGTGAAGGAGTAAGATCATGTCGAAAAAACAAGACGCTTTTTATTTTGATAATTTTACCGCCTGTGCCCGGCTGTCGCTGGACGCGGCCAGACAGTTAAAAAAGACTCTGGAAAATTTTAAAAGTGAGGATATTTCCCAGCGCCAAGATGAGCTTCATGAAATTGAGCGCGCCGGTGACGAGCATAAGCACCGTCTCACGGATCAGCTTGCCAAGGCGTTTATCACACCCATTGAGCGGGAGGACATCGTTTCCTTAAGCCACCATATCGACGAGGTGACCGATAAGATCGAGGAAGTGCTGCTTAGAATATATATCAATGATGTCCATGTGATCCGCGAGGATGCGCTGGCAATGCTGGATATTGTCATTGAATGCTGTGAAGAAATGTGCAGCCTTCTGGAGGAGTTTAAAAATTTCAGACATTCCAATAAACTGATGACCCATGTGATCCATATCAATTCTCTGGAGGAAAAGGCGGATCATCTGTATATCGACAGTATGCGCCGGCTCCACACTCAGGAGAAGGATGTCCTTGCCATTATCGCGTGGCGGGAAATTTATGATTATCTTGAAAAATGTGCCGATGCCTGTGAGCATGTGGCCGATGTCGTAGAAAGTGTTGTTATGAAAAATTCTTAATCGGCGCTTGCCACCGTTTTGCCACCGGCGTCAGGACTTTTTTGATAAAAATTGTCTGATGATGCCGCGCTGCGGCGGATTTGCGGTACATACAAGGCCGCAGCCCTGTCTCTTTATAGGGCTGCGGCCTTGTATTTTGTCCGGTTTTGACGTATAATACCCATTGTGGCACAAGCCGCGCCGGTATTTGCCGGTTGACTTAGAAAGGAGCATGAAGGATGCTTGAATTACAGAATATTTGTTTTGATGTGGATGAAAACAGCAAAACAAAAGGGATTCTTAAAGATATTAATCTGACACTTGATGATAACCGTTTTATCGTAGTGACGGGGCCAAACGGCGGCGGAAAATCGACGCTGGCCAAGATTATCGCAGGCGTGGAAACACCTTCCTCGGGCAGGATTTTGTGGAATGGTGAGGATATTACCCGGATGAGCGTAACCGACCGGGCTAAAAGCGGGATCAGCTATGCCTTCCAGCAGCCGGTGCGCTTTAAAGGAATCACCGTGTTTGATCTGATCCAGCTGGCCACCGGAAAGCAGATCAATGTGGATAAGGCATGTGAATATTTGTCGGAGGTTGGCCTGTGTGCCAAGGATTATATCCGCCGTGAGGTCAATGCCAGTCTGTCCGGCGGCGAGCTGAAACGTATTGAGATTGCCACGGTTATGGCAAGAAATACGCCGCTGACGATTTTTGATGAGCCGGAGGCCGGTATTGATCTTTGGAGCTTCCAGAATCTGATCCAGGTTTTTGAAAAGCTTCATCAGCAAAATCACGGGACGATCCTGATTATTTCACATCAGGAACGTATTTTAAATATCGCCGACGAGATCATTATGATCGCCGACGGTCAGCTTCGTGATCGGGGCCCGAGAGAAACGATGCTCTCAAAGATTTTTGGTGACATTGACGTGCCTGAGGGCTGCGGCTGTAAATTTTACGAAAAGCAGAAAAATTAAGGGGGCAAAGAGATGGACGAGATCCGATTACAGTTACTTAAAGAGGTGGCCGGGCTCCACGAGATTCCTGAAGGAGCCTATAATATCCGGGAGAACGGAAAAAGCATCGGACGCCAGTCGACCGATGAGATTGAGATCGTGCCAATTCAGGACGGCAGCGGTTTAAATATATATGTAAAGCCCGGGACAAAGAAAAAGAGTCTTCATATTCCGGTGATTATCAGCCAGTCCGGCCTGACAGAGATTGTCTATAATAATTTTTATGTGGGCGATGACTGTGATGTGACGATTATTGCCGGCTGCGGCATCCACAACGGCGGGAGCGCAGACAGCCGGCATGATGGTATCCACAGCTTTTTCATCGGGAAAAATTCCAGAGTGAAGTATGTGGAAAAGCACTATGGTATGGGCGACGGCAACGGTGAGCGCATCATGAATCCGGAGACCGTGATCGAAATGGGTGAAAACAGCTATATGGAGATGGAAACCGTACAGATTAAAGGTGTGGATTCGACGGTCCGCAAGACCCATGCAAAGCTTGAAGCCGGTGCGAAGATCGTTATTACCGAGCGGCTTATGACCCATGGAAAGCAGCGGGCGGAAAGCTATTTTGACGTATCCTTAGACGGCGCGGATTCCGGAGCCAATCTGATTTCAAGAGCAGTTGCAAAGGATGCGTCTTACCAGAAATTTGTTTCCAAAATTATCGGAAACACATCGTGCAGCGGACATTCGGAGTGCGACGCGATTATTATGGATCAGGCAAAAATCGAGGCCGTTCCGGAGCTTACGGCAAACAGTACGGAGGCGGCGCTGATCCATGAGGCGGCCATTGGCAAGATCGCCGGGGATCAGATCACCAAGCTTATGACGCTGGGACTTACAGAAGCTGAGGCCGAGGAAAAGATCGTTGAAGGCTTCCTGCGGTAAGCGAAAGACAGGACGCAGGTGTGCGGGCATCCGGTCCGCAGCGATATAAGCGCCGGGTCTGCCCCTACCCTGTGCAGACCGGATATGGCAGATTTGGTATGAAATAAAGGAGGGAGATGTCTGTGAGCAGACAGCTTATTAAAAATGCGGGCGCCATTGTGACATGTAATGCTGCCGACGAGGTAATCTTTAACGGTGATATTTTGATCGACGGCCCGAAAATTTTAAAGATCGGCAAAAATCTTTGTGAAGACCCGCTGTATGCAAAGGATGCGGAGGTGATCGACGGACGTGGGAAATATGTCTATCCCGGCCTGATCAACACCCATCACCATTTTTTCCAGACATTTGTGCGCAATCTGACAACGATCGATTATCCGAACCTGCTTGTCATGGACTGGATCGATCTGATCTATCGGATTTTCCAGCGCATTAATGACGATGTAATCTATTATTCATCGCTGACGGCCATGGCAGACCTGATCAAGCACGGATGCACATGTGCCTTCGATCATCAGTACTGTTACACGACCGATACCGGATGCCGCCCGGTAGACCGCCAGATGGAGGCGGCAAAGGCGCTGGGAATCCGCTACCATGCCGGGCGCGGCGGCAATACGCTGGAGCGGGAAAACGGCAGCTCGATCCCTGCGGCTATGGTCGAATCCACAGATACGTTTATCCGTGACTGTGAGCGGCTCATTGATACATATCACGACAGTCGGCCGTTTTCCATGAGCCAGGTCGTTATCTCTCCGTGTCAGCCGATCAACTGCTATAAGGAGACATTTGTGGAATCTGTGAAGCTGGCAAAGGCCAAAGGTGTACGTCTGCATACGCATCTGGGCGAAGGTGAGAGCGAAGGCATCCGTGAACGTTATGGTGTCCGTTCGGTACAGTGGTGCGAGGATATGGGCTTTTTAGGGCCTGAAACCTTTGTGGCCCATGCGTGGGAGCTGACTGAGGATGAATATAAGGTTCTGGCACGCACCGGCACCGGTGTGTCCCATTGTCCGGCACCGGCTGTGCTTGGCGGCTTCCCGATCCTTGATATTAAATGGATGCAGGAGCAGGGAATCACGGTCAGTCTCGGCTGCGACGGCTCTGCAACTAATGACAGCTCCAATCTGCTGGATGCTTTAAGAATGGCGTACCTGATGCAGGCCTATCATACAAAGGCGCGGGGCGGCTGTGTGTCCGCATATGATCTGCTGAAGATCGCAACGGTTAATGGGGCAAAAACGCTCGGACGGGCGGACCTTGGCAGTCTTGAGGAAGGAAAGGGTGCGGACCTTTTTATGATCGATACGACAGGCCTGGAGCTTGTCGGAGCGCTCCATGATCCGAAGAATCTCCTTGCCCGTGTGGGCGTAACCGGGCCGGTATGGCTGACCATGATTAATGGAAGGGTTGTCTATAAGGACGGCGTGCTGACCGGTGTCGACGAGGCGGCGCTTGCCCGCGAAGGCGAGGCCGTATGTACAAAGGTGCTGCGCAATGAATTTCAGAATTACTGGGTAGTACCCGGAAAATAAGTATAAAAACCTCCCAACGGTTTATACTAAGCTTATTAGTAAAAACAGTTCGGAGGTTTTTTGATGCCTTATATTAAAAATATATTTGCCAGAGAAGTGATCGATGCCAGAGGGATTCCGGCGCTTGAGGTGGAGGTTTATACGCAGTGCGGCGCCTGCGGCAGCGCCATCGTGCCGTCGGGTGCTTCGGCCGGTATTTATGAAGCGCTGGAGCTTAGGGACATGCAGGGAAAAAGATATATGGGCCAGGGTGTTTTAAAGGCGGCAGAGCATGTCAATACAGTGCTTAAAAAGGCACTCACAGGGATGTGCGTGCTGGAGCAGATGGAAATCGACCAGGCGATGCTGGAGCTTGACGGGACGGATAATAAAGGCAATCTCGGCGGCAACGCGATTTTGGGCGTGTCCATGGCCTGTGCACGGGCAGGGGCAGCCTGCGCGTCATTGCCGCTGTACCGGTATCTGGGCGGCTGCTTTGCGCATGTCCTTCCGGTACCGCAGATACATATGATCTGCGGACGGGGAAGGGCCGGAAAGGGCCCCGGATTTTCGGATTTTATGATCATGCCTTCAGGCGCGGAAGATTTTAAAGAGCAGGTACGCATGGGCTGTGAGATTTTCGGAAGCCTTGGCAGGATTCTTGAGATGGATGGCTACGGTACGGCAGTCGGCGATTTTGGAGGCTTTATGCCGGAGCTTACGTCCAATGAAAAGGCGCTGTCCTATATAGTCAAAGCGATCTGTGAAGCCGGCTATCAGCCGGGCAGGGATGTGACGCTGGCGCTTGGCGTATCGGCGAGCCGTCTGTGGAACAACGGAAAATACCGCTTTTCTGACAAGGAGACGATGGAAATGGATGCACAGGAGCTGATCGATTACTACGAATATCTGTGCAGCCGCTTTCCGCTGCGTTCCATCGAGGACGGGCTCGACCAGGATGACTGGGATGGCTGGTGTGAGCTGACACAGCGCCTTGGGAAGAATGTGACCATTGCCGGTGATGATTTTTTTGCGGGCAATGCTTCCCGGCTGAAAATGGGGGCGCAAAAGCAGGCGGGAAACGCCCTTTTGCTCAAGCTAAGCCAGATCGGTACAGTGAGCGAGGCTCAGTGCACGGCAGAAACAGCCCGGCGGCTTGGCTATGCTGTGATCGTGTCGGAACGCCGCGGGGAGAGCGAGGATTCGATGATTGCTGATTTTGCGGTGGCGGTCAATGCCGGACAGATTAAAGCCGGAGGCGTATGCCGGGCGGATCACACGGCCAAATATAACCGGCTTTTAAAAATTTATGACGAGCTGGGGCGTGCCCGGGATTTTGCCCGGAATTTATATTGTTGAAATAAGATTGAGAGTTTCAAGTAGATATGATAACATTGAGAAAAGGAGTGTGATATTTATGGCATTGGCACAGAAAAAGCAATATACGATAGATGATATTTACGCATTGCCAGATGGCGTGCGTGCGGAGCTTATTGACGGGGAAATGCATATGATGGCGCCGCCTGGACTGACTCATCAGAATATTTCCGCATTCTTGCATAATACGATTTACTCTTATATACATTCAAAACATGGAGAATGTGTAGCATTAGCAGCACCATTTGCCGTTTTTCTTAACAGTGATGATAAAACTTATATTGAACCTGATATTTCAGTTATCTGCGATAAATCAAAACTGGATGAAAAAGGTTGCCATGGCGCTCCTGACTGGGTGATCGAGATTGTCTCGCCGGGAAGCAAACGAATGGATTACTTCATTAAGTTGTTTAAATACCGGACAGCTGGAGTTAAAGAATATTGGATTGTCGATCCTGACAGAAAGTTGGTGATTGTTTATGAGTTTGATAAAGACGATGCAAACACTTACTCATTTTTCGACGAAGTTCCAGTTGGTATCTATGACGGAGATTTGAAAATAAGAATAAAAACTGAATAAATAAACCGTTAATTTAAGGAGTCTTACGAGTAAGTTCGCAGGGCTCTTTTTTATTGAGAGAAGGGGTGAATAACAGATGAAAACATCAATTATTTAAACAATGGATCAATCTCAGGACTCTCCGAGCCTTTATTTATCAATATATAAAGTTTCTTATTCAGAAAATGTTCAAAAAGGTTTGCAAAATTGTCTGAGAAATGCTACTATATATATGGCTGATTTATGCAATAAGTCAAAAAATACATAAGGAGATGTAAAAAAACTATGAAAAACGGTAAAGTTCAGATTGGTATCATCGGCTGCGGTGGTATTGCAAACCAGAAGCATCTGCCTTCTTTACAGACACAGAAAGACCGTGTTGATCTTGTAGCTTTCTGCGATATTATCGTAGAGAGAGCTGAAAAGGCTGCCAAGGAATACGGTACACCAGATGCTAAGGTTTACACAGATTATAATGAATTACTTGCAGACCCTGAGATCGATGTGGTTAACGTTCTTACTCCAAACGTTGCACACTGCCCGATCACAGTTGCTGCTTTCAAGGCCGGCAAGCATGTTATCTGCGAAAAGCCGATGGCACACAACCCGGAAGCCGCTAAAGAAATGATCGATGCCTGGAAAGCATCCGGCAAGAAGTTCACGATCGGTTATCAGAACCGTTTCAGACCTGAAGTTCAGAACCTTCACAAAGCCTGCGAAAATGGCGAATTAGGCGAAATCTACTACGCAAAGGCTCATGCTGTACGCCGCAGAGCTGTTCCTACATGGGGCGTATTCCCGAACAAGGCACTTCAGGGCGGCGGCCCACTGATCGACATCGGAACACATGCCCTTGATATTACATTATGGTGCATGAACAACTACGAGCCGGATCGTGTTCTTGGTTCCGTATATTATAAATTAGGTCATCTGCCTCAGGCTGTTGAGGGCAACCTTTTCGGACCCTGGGATCCTGAGACCTATGAAGTAGAAGATTCCGCATTTGGTTTCATCAAGATGAAGAATGGTGCAACGATCGTTCTTGAAGCATCCTGGGCTTTAAATATCCTTGATTCCAGAGAAGCTTCCACAACACTTTGCGGTACACTTGCCGGTGCTGAAATCCGTTCCGGTATGAGCTACAAGGATAATGAACTGATCTACAACAGAGGAAGAAACAACCAGCTTATGGAAGAGCATATCTCCGGTACTGGTCAGGTTGCTTACTTTGAAGGCGGTGCCTCTGAGCCTGGCGCTCTGGAAGCTAAACAGTGGATCGACTGCATCATTGATGAGAGCAAAGATCCGTTAGTTCTTCCGGAACAGGCCTTCGTTGTTACTCAGATTCTTGATGCGATCTACAAATCTGACGCTGAAGGCAAAGAAATCGTATTCTAATTAAAAAAGAATGAAGCACTGCTAAGAGAAGTACCCGGTATGGATCAGGCAGTAAAGCTGTAAGAGATGGTGTAACCTGTTTTCCAGCGGGTTACACCATTTTTTTATTGCATAGGAAGCTTTATGTTCCTATGCAATAAAAAAGCTCTGCTTAAGCTGCGCACGCGCGCGATAAGAAAATTGTCGCGGAAGCGACCCCGTGCCTGGCGCTTAAGCTGCGCAGGCGGAACTCTTTGTTCATGGAGGTGAAAAGCATGTGGAAATGCCCGAAATGCGGACGGGATTTCAAAAATAAAAATCAAAGCCATTACTGCAAAATAACGCCGCAGAGTATAGAAGAGTATATTACCCAGCAGCCGGAATATGCGCAGCTGTATTTAAGACAAATCAATGAAACGATTCACAGAACATTGCCGGATGCTGTACCCAAAATTTCGTGGAGCATGCCGACTTACTGGAAGCAGCGAAACCTTATCCAATTTGCGGCATCCAGAAACCATATCGGCCTGTATCCAGGGCCGGCGGCAGTGGAGGCCTTTGCACACCGGCTGCAAGACTACAAAACAAGCAAGGGAACGATCCAGTTCCCTTATGATAAGCCATTGCCCCTTGAACTGATCGAAGAGATCGCGGCATGGTGCGAAACGGCATACGGAACGAAAAAATGACTGCGCCGCTAGCAGATGCGCGGGAGCTGCTGGCCGGAAAGCTTGCCAAGAAGGCGGTGGCCGCCCAGTGTTGTTTTTAAAAGGACATGCCCGGGCCGTCGGCGTGTGACGGTGCCAATGACGGAGGCGTTTTTACTGCCGGGCAGGCGCCTTAAGGCAGAAACAATCGCTTCGGCATCCTCCGGCGCCGTAACGGCCAGCATCCGCCCTTCGCAGGCACAGTAGAGCGGGTCAAAGCCGAGCAGGTCGCAGGCGGCGGCAACTGCCGGGTCTATGGGAATTGTGTCTTCATCAACTTCAATACACAGGCCTGTACCTTCAGTAAATTCATTGAGTGTTGTGGCCAGACCTCCGCGGGTTGGATCGCGCATAATACGCACCCGGCCGGATGCGGCGGCCGCAAGGGCATGTGCAGTCAGCGGCTGGCAGTCGGAGAAAAGCGCATCGCCATTTATGATACCGGTCCGCGCCATCATCACACAGGCGCCGTGACAGCCGATGCTGCCGCTGACGATGACGGCATCGCCTTCGGTAATGCCGGCCTTCCCGGGCATGGGGTTTTTCAGAAAGCCGATACCGCTTGTGTTGATATAAATACCGTCGCCTTTACCGTGTTCGACGACCTTTGTGTCACCCGTAACGATATGGACACCGGCGGCATTTGCTTCCCGGGCAACCGATGCGATAATTTCCTTCAGGTCCCGGATATAAAAGCCTTCCTCTAAAATCAGGGACAGACTCAGATACTTTGGAACAGCACCCATCATGGACAGGTCATTGACGGTTCCGCAGACGCACAGCTTTCCAATATCGCCTCCGGGGAAACGCCATGGGGAGACAACAAAGCTATCGGTAGAAAAGACGATCGGGCTGCTGCCATTAGGCCCGGCAGAGCCGTCCGTTTCGGAAACGCCGCCGTGCACCGGGCCGGCAAGCACGGCGCCGTCGCTAAGCTGCTGAAGTGCCGGATTGTCCAGCGCCGGAAGCAGCATCGCTTCGATGAGTTCGGATGTTTTTTGTCCGCCGCTGCCGTAATCTAAAGTAATGATTTCTTCCATATCGCTTACATCCTTTCATTCACTGTATTTATAAGCTGCAGCACAGGCGCCTTCTGAGGAAACCATGCAGGGCCCCACGGGGTCCTTTGGTGTACATGTGGTTTTAAACAACGGGCATTGCCAGGGTGAGAGGACACCGCGGATGATCTCGGCACAGCGGCAGCCGGGAATCGCTTCGGTTTCCTTTGGGGCAAAGCCAAAGCGCCGGGCACCGTCGAAATCGGCGTAAGCACTGCGGATGCGCAGGCCGCTTTTTGCGACACTGCCAAGACCGCGCCACACGCTGTCACCGGGTCCAAAGACCTGGCGGATCATGGCCTGAGCTGCAGGATTTCCTTCGTCCTTCACAAGACGGATGTATTCATTATATAAGGCGGGCTGTCTGTCAGCAATCATTTGAGTCAGCTTAAAAACAGAAGCCAAAAGATCACCGGCTTCAAAACCGGAGATTACCGCCGGGAGCGCATAATCTTCAGGGAGAAATTTAAAAGCACGGCTTCCGGTCACGGCGGCAACATGGCCCGGGCACAAAAAGCCGCTGACCTTAAAGTCCGGTGCTTCAATGAGGGCGCGCAGTGCCGGCGGCGTTTGCTTAAGCAGGCTCAGGACAAAAAAGTTGCGGATGCCCTGACGGGCGGCTTCTAAAATACAGGCTGCTGTTCCCGGAGCAGTGGTCTCAAAGCCAACGCCAAGAAATAAGACCTCCTTCTCTGGGTGGGCTTTGGCTGCTTCAAGGGCATCCATGGGGGAGTAGACGGAAAGTATATGGGCGCCCATGGCTTTTCGATGCCACAGTGTATCCTGGCGGTGGCTGCCCGGGACACGGAGCAGGTCGCCATAGCTGGCAATGATCCGGTGGGGATCGGATGAAAGGCGCAGCACCTCGTCGATAACATTTGCCGGTGTGACGCACACCGGGCAGCCGGGGCCGGATAAAAGCTCAATGTTTTTTGGAAGGAGACTTTTAATGCCGGTTTGCGCAATCGCCATCGTATGTGTGCCGCAGATTTCCATCAGCCGGATCGGGCCGGTGGCCAAAGAAAGCGCTTCAAGCTTTTTAAGAAGCGCTTTTGCTTGTCTGGGCTTTTGAAAGGCGCTTTCATAAAGCATGTTCAATCTCCTCCATTAATGCGATATTTTCCAGTGCTTCGGCTTCCGTCATCTTCTGAATGGCAAAGCCGGCATGAACCATGACATAGTCGCCCGGGGCAGGTGTGTCAATAAAATCAACGCGGATTTCCTTTGTAAGCCCGCCGGCCTCGCCGATGGCTTTCGAGCCTTCAATTTTTTTGAGCTTCATAGGTATTGCAAGACACATAGAATGATCACCTCTTTTGCGGATGTTCGTTTTGGGCGTAAAGCGCGGATGCAATAACGGCCTGACCAAGTGCCAGACCTTCATCGCCGGGAGATACCCGGTGATGGGTAAAGACCGTATATCCGTTAGCTTCAAGCAGGCGTGTGATGCCAAAACGCAATAAATGATTTAAAAAGACGCCGCCGGACAAAAAGACCGGAAGATGGCCGGGATTTAAAGCCTTTGTCTGATTAAGGGCCATATGGCATAAGGTTGCCGTAAAACGCCGGGCAATCTGGCAGGTACTTATGCTTTCCATGTCTGAAACAAGCGCGCGCAGCATCGGACGCGTATCAAAATACCGGATACCGTTTTCTTCATAAAATTCCAGCGGATAGGGCGCGGCGCCGGCCATCAGTGACTGTTCATCGGTAAGCGCTGAGGCAGCCAGATGTTCCACTGCCTCCGCGGCTTCGCCGTCATAGGAAATTTCCTGGCAATGCTTGAGCAAAGCTCCCACACCGTCAAACAGCCGTCCCATACTGGATGCCCTGGGACAGACGCCTGGCTGATCAAGCAGGGTGTACAGCATCGATGCCTTTGCATCAGAAAGGGGGGCTTTGCCGGGCGGAAGGCCGCTGTCCTTTAAGAGCGCCAGGGCAATGCGTCCCACTTCTTTTGCAGCCCGGTCGCCGCCGGCAAGCAGGATTGGCCGGATTGAACCGACACGGGTAAATGAGGAATAATTTCCTTTTAAAAATTCTGCGCCCCAGATCGTGCCATCGCTTCCAAGGCCGGTGCCGTCCCAGATGATACCGAACGCTTCGACCGGAGAGACGGACGTGTCCAAAATAGTGCCGGCGCTTACCGAAGCGGCCATGGCTGGCGCCGTTTCGGAATTTTTTGAAAACATATACCGGTTATCGGCCATGCAGGAGGCCATATGAGCCCAGTGGTGCTGAATCTGTATAAGCGGCAGCCCGTGAGATTTCTGGATGCTTTTTGCCAGAGCAGTGGACCAGTAGTCCGGATGCCGGTCGCAGACAAGTACCTTTGGCCGGATTTTAAAAAGCCGCGCGTATGTTTTAAGCATCGTTTCATAGTGCTCAAAGGTTTCCATATTTTTCAGATCACCGATATGAGGCGGGAGAAAGAGACGACTGCCGTCTCCCAGGGCAAAGCTGCCCTTTTGCTCTGCGCCAAAGGCAAAGATACCGGTGTGATCTCCGGGAAATGATACCGGTGACGGGGCGTAGCCGCGGCTGCGCCGGAAAAAGTAAGCCTTTCCCTGCCATAAATCCAGCAGGGAATCATCGCACCGGTTGGCGATCGCGCGGTTATTGAGTAAAAATCCGTCAATGCGTCCCGAGAAGGCATCAAGTACATCCTCATTTTTGATGATGACCGGGCAGCCGGGACGATTGGCGCTTGTCATTACGAGAAGCCGCGGCGTATTGCCGGTAAATAAAAGCTCGTGCACCGGCGTGTAGGGCAGCATGAGGCCGATTTTCGGCCCGCTGGCACAGCAGGAGAGCATCCGGGGGGAGCGTTTGTTTAAAAGGACGATGGGCCGTGCCGGGCTGCTTAGCAGGCGGCATTCATCCGTATCCATCCGGCAGAGGCGGCGGGCGTCGTCAAGGGAGGCGCACATTAGCGCCAGCGGCTTTTGAGGCCGCCTTTTGATCTGGCGCAGGCGCTGTATGGCAGCCTCATTTTGAGCATCACAGGTCAGATGGATACCGCCAAGCCCCTTAACGGCAATGATTTTGCCGGCAGACAGATATTTCCGGGCATTTTCCATAGGGTCACCGGCAATTTCTTTCCCGGAGCCATCGGTAAAAAATACATGGGGCCCGCAGACCGGGCAGGCATCGGGCTGAGCATGGTAGCGCCGGTTTTTAAGCGCGCTGTATTCTTTGCGGCACTTCGGACACATCGTAAAGGCGGCCATGGTCGTTTTGTCCCGGTCATAGGGCAGCCCGCAAATGATCGTAAACCTCGGGCCGCAGTTGGTGCAGTTGATAAACGGATAATGGTATCTGCGGTCGGACGGGTCGTGAAGCTCGCGCCGGCAGTCCGCACACAGCCCAATATCCGGTGAGATCAGCGTATTTCCGGAGTCGCTGCGGCTGTCAAGGATGACAAAGCCGGCTTCTTTACAAAGCACAGATACCGGACGGACCCGGATGCTTTCAATAAGCGCCATGGGCGGCGGCTCATTTTTGATGATTTTAAGAAAACTATCAATGTGCTCAGAGCTGCCCTGGGCTTCGGCTTCCACACCTTCGGATGTGTTGCGCACCCATCCGGAAATGCAAAGCCTTTTGGCATGACGGTGGAGAAACGGGCGGAAACCGACGCCCTGGACAATCCCCTCAACATGGATATGCACACGGATCAGATCGCTCATGGGCGGCGGCCTGTGATTTTACCGGTCAGGAAGGCGCACAGCTGCTCAAGGCCGCTGCCGCTGCGGCAGCTGACCTTAAACAGCGGCGCAGACGGGTTGACGGTTTCGTAATTTTGGGCAACGCGCGTCTCGTTAAAATCAAAATAGGGGAGCATGTCATATTTATTGAGCACAAGGCATCCGGTTTCAGTAAACATCAGCGGATATTTTTCCACCTTATCATCGCCTTCAGGAATACTTAAGATCGTTATCCGCAGGTGCTCTCCGATGTCAAATTCCGCAGGGCAGACGAGATTGCCGATATTTTCCACAAAAATAACGTCCAGATGGTCAAGATCAAACTCCGGAAGTATTTTTTCAATACTCATCGCTTCAATATGGCAGGCGCCGTCGGTGTTGAGCTGGACAGCCGGAATATTCAAAGCCGCAATTTTCTGGGCGTCAATCTGGCCGGCAATGTCGCCCTCGATGACGCCAATATTAAAACGGCTGCCAAGACGGCCAATCAACCCGGTGATCAGGCTTGTTTTTCCGGCCCCCGGGCTTCCCATAATATTGATCATATAAACATTGTGTGCATCTAAAGTCTGGCGTACGCTGGCGCTGACGTCTTCATTCCATTCCATGATCTGATGAAGGACTTTGATCTTCATCGGTATCCACCTCCAAGCTGTCGATTAAACATTCGTTACCGGATAATATTTTCAGCCGCAGGCTCTGACAGTAAGGGCAGGCGATATGCCGGCGGGTGATCTGACTTTTTTTGCCGCAGTCCCGGCACAAAACCTTCAGTGGAAGGGTGCGTGACTGGATTTGGACACCTTCGGCGATCGTTCCTTCGGCCATAAGGTCCATATACATCTGGATACATTCGGGGACGATCCCGCTAAAGGGGCCCAAAACAAGATGGATCGTATGGATTTTTACGGCATGCTGCCGACTGGCCTCTGCCAGCGCCCAGTCAAGGATGTGCTGTGTGATACTCATTTCGTGCATCAAAAAGCGCCTTCTTTCATTCGTATTATCCGAAGCTCATTGTACCACGCTGCCGGAAAAAATTCCAGATTGAAAAAAATAGTTATCTATAATGAATAAAAGTTTTCACAATTTGTACTTGTATTTTTTGTTGAATAGTACTATAACTATTAATGTGGATTGTTATATTTATAACGTAATATACAAAAGCAACAAGGAGGTTATTTTTTATGGATCTGATTCCTGTTCTGATCGGAGTTCCTGCGGTGATGGCCGTACTTCTCCCTTTTCTGAAAAATGAAAAGGTCCGGGGAAAGGCCGTATATGCCGGGGCACTGGCAATTATGGCGCTGACGCTGGCACTGCTTGTTACCTGGCTTACAGACGGAGCGCCATCGATGCTTCTGTTTGCAGATACAGAGCTGGTGGATCACGGGATGATGGTGGGGGATGTCTTTTTGATGGGCCTGATCATCTATATGGGGGTGAAATATCGCCGGTATTTTGTGATTTTTTTAACTGTCGTACAGACCGGTCTGCTGATGTATGTGGAATTTACGGCGCCCCTTAAGTCCGGGCACCATATGATGATCGACGGCCTGGCTATGCTGATGTGCGTGATCATCGCTTTTGTAGGCGGTCTGATCTGCATTTATGCCGTAGGCTATATGAAGGGGTATCATTCCCATCATAAGGAATTTAAAGACCGCCAGCCGTTTTTCTTTTCGATGCTGTTTTTGTTCCTGGCGGCAATGTTCGGACTTGTTTTATCCCAGAGCCTGATATGGATGTACTTTTTCTGGGAGATCACAAGCGTCATTTCATTCCTTCTGATTGGCTACACGCGCACAGAGGAGGCTGTGCATAACAGCTTTACGGCGCTGTGGATGAATCTGCTCGGCGGACTTGGCTTTGCCATTGCCATCGCATTGCTGGCCTTTGGCGGCGGAAGCGTGCAGCTTTCAGACGCCATCGCTGTCGGAGGGGCGCTGCCGCTGGCATTTCTTGCCCTGGCGGGACTGACCAAATCCGCCCAGCTTCCGTTTTCTGCGTGGCTTTTGGGCGCAATGGTGGCACCGACGCCTTCCAGTGCGCTTTTGCACAGTGCAACGATGGTGAAAGCCGGCGTATATTTGCTGATTCGTCTGGCTCCGGCATTAAACGGAAACATGGTCGGCCTGATGGTATCGTTAATCGGCGGCTTTACATTTATTGCGGCCAGCATGATGGCGATTGCCCAAAATGACGGCAAAAAGGTGCTTGCCTTTTCTACGATTTCCAATCTGGGACTGATTGTAGCCTGCGCCGGTATCGGTGTGGAAGAAACCGTATGGGGTGCGGTGCTTTTGATGATCTTCCATGCTGTGAGCAAATCCATGCTTTTCCAGGCTGTCGGCGCTACGGAAAACTGTCTCGGCTCCAGAGATATTGAGGATATGCACGGATTACTTTTACGTCTGCCAAAGCTTACTTATATTATGGGTATCGGCATTGCGGGCATGTATCTGGCGCCTTTTGGAATGTTGATCTCTAAATGGGTCGCACTAAAAGCATTTGTAGATTCTGAAAATGTCCTTCTTGTTATTTTCATTGCCTTTGGCAGTGCCACGACGATGTTTTACTGGACAAAGTGGCTGTCCAAGCTGATTTCCCAGCATCGGGCCCGCCAGGGCGTGAAAGATATAACCTGCAAAGATGAATATCTGTCGATGTTTATCCATGCCGGCCTGATGCTGCTGCTTTGTCTGCTGTTCCCGCTGCTGGCATCGCATATTGTCAATCCCATTCTGGCGGAGCTGTTTGGTTATTCGGCAACCGTGCTGTCCATGAGCGTGCTGACGACCATGGCGATCATGCTTGTTTCGGTGCTGATTGTACCGCTTATGATGGCGTTTGTCACAAAAACAGCGAAGCGTCAGCTTGTTCCGATTTATATGAATGGTGTAAATGAGGGCGATAACCGTCATTTTGTCAACAGTATGGGTGAACCGACCCATTTATATTTGAGCAACTGGTATCTGAGATTTGAGTTTGGTATGCGCCATCTTATGCGTCCGTGCGTATATGCGTCCGCCAGTCTGCTTGTTGTTGTATTTTGCCTGCTTATAGGAGGTGCGGTAGGATGAGTGTTATATCTGTCATTGGCTATATCGTACTTGGGCCGCTGCTTGGCTGCCTGCTGTCCGGTATTGACCGAAAGATCACAGCGCGGATGCAGCGCCGCCGGGGGCCGTCCATTTTCCAGGTATTTTACGATCTGCGAAAGCTCTTTTCAAAGGAAATGATCGCGGTCAACAATATTCAGCTTTTTTTGAATCTCAGCTATCTTGTATTCCTTGTGATTGCCGGAGCGATGCTGTTTGGCGGCATGGATATTTTAATGTGCCTGTTTATTCTGTCACTGGCCGATATGTTCCTTGTTATTGCGGCCTCCAGCGATTCATCGCCTTATGCCAATATGGGCGCCGGACGTGAAATGATTCAGATGATGGCCTATGAGCCGTTAACGCTTCTGATTGCAGTCGGCTTTTATCTGACGACCGGGTCTTTTCATGTGGGCGATATTGTATCCATGCCTGTGAGCGCAGTGGTGTTTATGCCGGGGATGCTCCTTGGATTCATGTATACAGCGGCGATTAAGTTCAGAAAATCACCATTTGATCTTTCTACGAGCCACCATGCGCATCAGGAGATGGTCAAAGGGATTACGACCGAAATGTCAGGCACGACGCTGGCAATCATGAATATTGCCGAGTACTATGAGCTGATCCTGATTCTCGGTATTTTCGGCCTGTTTATCGTCAATGAGCACTGGTGGAGCTGGCCGATTGCCGTGGTTGTATGTCTGGCTATTTATTTCCTGGAAATTTTATGGGATAATGCCACAGCCCGGCTGAACTGGAAAAAGGTTTTGTATAGCTGCTGGCTTGTCACACTTCTGGCCGGCGGGCTGAATCTTTTGATCCTGATGCTGATCAAGTGAGAGGAAAGGATGGTTTATCATGGGAAGAATGTCAAAATCGCCGTGGCTGCTCCATTATGATGCCAGCAGCTGCAATGGCTGCGACATCGAAGTGCTTGACTGCCTGACGCCAAAGTACGATATAGAGCGTTTTGGGATCATTAATACCGGAGACCCCTTCCAGGCGGATATTTTGCTGATCACCGGCGGGGTCAACAGCCAGACAGAGCCGGTGGTACGTCAGCTGTACAGTCAGATGCCGGACCCGAAGGTTGTTGTGGCAGTGGGCATATGTGCCTGCACCGGCGGTATCTTTAAAGAATGTTATAATATTAAAGGCGGGATCGACACAGTGATCCCGGTGGATGTATATGTGCCGGGATGCGCGGCACGCCCGGAATCGATCATTGACGGCGTTGTCAGGGCGCTGGCAATTCTGGATGAAAAGCGTGCGGTATCCAAAAAAGCGCGGTAATGTACGGACAGGTGGAAAGGAGAACACGATGGACTATAAAAGTGAGATCCGGCCGGTGACGATGGACCAGTTCCTCTCACAGGTGATCGCTATGAAAATGGAGCAGTGGCGCCTTGTTCAGATTTGTGCGGTGCGCATTAAAGACGGCTATGAGATGAGCTACTCCTTTTGCAGAAATTATACGATGGTGACACTGCGTCTGATCGTAGGCACGGATGAAAAGGTGCCAAGTATTACACAGATTTATTCCTGCGCATATCTTCAGGAAAATGAAGCGGCGGAATTATTTGGCGTGCAGATTGAAAGCCTGAATCAGGATTATCATCATAAATTGTACCGTATTGATGCGGAAGCTCCGTTTAAGGAAAAGGGGTGAGAATATGGCAAAAAGAAGTATTGTTCCGTTTGGCCCGCAGCATCCGGTGCTTCCGGAGCCGGTGCATTTGGACCTTGTGCTTGAGGACGAGACGGTTGTCGGTGCGATCCCAAGTATCGGCTATGTGCACCGCGGGCTGGAAAAGCTTGTGGAAAAAAAGGATTTTAAGCAATATGTCTATATTGCAGAGCGCGTCTGTGGCATATGTAGCTGTGGTCACGGCATGGGCTATTGCGAAGCCGTAGAACAGGTGATGGGGCTTGAGGTTCCAAGAAGGGCGCAGTATCTGCGGACGATCTGGATGGAAATGAGCCGCGTGCACAGTCATCTGCTCTGGCTTGGCCTTTTGGCAGATGCGATGGGTTTTGAAAGCCTGTTTATGGAATCCTGGAGACTGCGGGAGCGTATTTTGGATATGTTTGACGCGACCACCGGGGGCCGTATCATTTTTTCCGTCAACTGTGTCGGCGGGGTGCTAAAGGATATGGATCATGCATTGCTTAAAGGTATATCCGATACGATCGATGTGATGGAAAAAGAGTTTACGCCGATTATGGAAACCTTCTTAAAGGATTATTCGGTGCAGAGCCGCTTAAAAGGACTGGGCGTATTGTCCAGAGAGCAGGCGCTGATGCTTGGCGCTGTGGGACCGATGCTTAGGGCCAGCGGCGAGGGCTATGATGTGCGCAAGCTCGGTTATGAGGCTTACAATGACCTGGATGTTCAGCCGGTTGTCGCCTTTGATGGCGATGCATATGCCCGCTGTGAGGTGCGCCTGCGGGAGGTACGCCAGTCGTTTCGCCTGATCCGGGAAGCAATCAGCAAAATCCCGGAGGGCCCCATCAGTGTTCCTGTTAAGGGAAATCCTTCAGGCGAATTTTTTATGCGTATTGAGCAGCCCCGTGGGGAAGCGATTTACTATGTAAAAGGGAACGGGACTAAAAATCTTGAACGGTTCCGGTTAAGAACACCGACGACAAGCAATATCCCGCCTATGGTTGAGCTGTTAAAGGGCTGTCAGCTTGGGGATGTTCCTTTGCTGATTCTGACCATTGACCCTTGTATCAGCTGTACGGAGAGGTGACGACGATGGAAAACACAAAGCTTTTGACCTTTGCCCGCACGGCATTTAAAAATCTGTTTAAAAAGCCTGCAACGGTGGGCTATCCCTATGAGCCTGCCAAATTTCCCGAAGGAATGCGCGGACATGTAGAAATTGCAGGCGATCAGTGTATTTGCTGCGGTATGTGTATGCGTTCCTGCCCGCCGGGAGCTATCAGTGTGGACCGTGCCGCAGGAACATGGACGATCCGGCGCTTTGACTGTGTACAGTGTGGCAACTGTGTGCATGTGTGTCCGAAGAAATGTCTGACAATGGCGCCGGGCTACACGGCGCCGGATGTGAAAAAATCATCTGAAACATTTAAAGCATCGCCGCTGCCGTCAAAGCCGGCGGCCCGTCCGGATGATGGGAAAGAAGCCGTCAGGCCGGCCGCTCAGGTAGCAGGCGGAAAGTAAGCACAATAAAGCCGGTGGCGGCCCGTCCGGCTGCCGGTAAAGAAGCCGTCAAGCCGGCCGTTTTGACTGCACTGCAGCCGGACGAAAAAGAGGACAGGCTGCCAGACGGTTTGACATAAACAGCTGTAGAGGAGGGATGTGAATGGAATCCTGGGAAGATGCACTGCTTGCATTTGGAATAGTAGGTGGAGCCGGACTCCTTTTTGTAGTCGTGGGAATATTGATCTTTGTTTTAGAGAGAAAAAAGAAACGGAATTGTACATGCCATACCATCGGTAGGATTGTGGGCTACCGCGGCGGAAATGGCGTTTTATGTCCGGTGGTGGAATATTTTGTCAACGGAAGCGTGTATCGCTGTGTCCGCCGCTTCCGCGCCGTTGTTACGGTTTCTGTGCCCGGCATCCGGCCCGGTGATGATGAAATGTATGTAAGCAGCAACGATGTGGTTCATATCCGCCGCGGGAAGGTGTTTTATGCCGGCCAGGCCGCCCGCAGACAGTATCCGAAGGGCGCATCCATGGATGTATGGTATAATCCGCAAAAGCCGCGCCAGGCTTATGCTGAAAAAATACCGGAGAAGCTTTCGGCAATGGGGCTTGTATTTTTCTGGACCGGCATCGGTATGTTTCTTCTCGGTATCGGTTTGGCCGTGCTGATTTATATGACCGGGGGAAGCCGGTAAAAATCCGATAATGCTCTGACACGATATTTATTCTGTCAGATACTCTTTGCGGTATTCGATGGACAGCAGGGAGACGAGCATATCAAAACAGAAGGCGTCGACAATGTGCAGATTTCCGTTAAAATTTAAATGGAAATCTGCCATTTTATTCAGCCTGGAATATTTTGTGTTGGAGATCAGGACAATTTTTACATGATTTTCCTTTAAAATGCTTACGATCTCATCCATATACTTGGCTTCCAGGCGTTCCGGCTTGAGCACAACGGCAATGCTGTCCTCACCAAGCGTTTTGGCGTACTCGATCTGATCAGCCGGAGACTGGCAGAAGGTCACATCATGCTTGGTCAGCAAAAGATCGGCCTGAAGGTACTGGAGCTGGTATGAGGGGACCGAGGAAAAAAGGCCGACACGCTTATGTATATGGATATTTTCCACAATTTCCTGAATGTAGGCTCTGGAATAGGATTTTTTGAGCGCATCGGTAAACTGGCTGATCTGATAAAGGAATGATACGCTTTCACTGTCTTCTGTATCGCAGGATGTGTCAACCGATACAAAACGGTTATTATAATTATAGTTGGAGACAGCCTGGCTCAGTTCATTTTTGAAGGAAGCGTAGGAATCATAGCCAAGACGTTTACAAAAACGGCTGATCGTAGGCGCAGATACATAGCACATTTCCGCAACTTCATGGATGCTGGCATTTTTTATGCGTTCCAGATTTTGCAGGATGTTTTGAGCAACTTTATAGTAAATATCAGACGGACTGGTGGAATTTAGAAAGTTTATGAGTGCGATATAAGCATTCATAGATCAAGATGCCTCCTCGTAATAGATCTTAAGCATCGGCCGGAACCATGCAAAGACGGCCATGTGCCAACGGTCATGGTATTTATAAAAAGTATTATACATTGAACAAATCGGATTTGCAATTCTATAATTCATCAAAATAAAATCGGGAATTTGTCCTGTTGTAAAGCGCCGGACATTAAAAAAAAGACAGGACAAAAAATAACAGTGTATTTTTAACAGTGCATTTTTATACGAAACTATTCAGCTTATCGAATATAGAGCGGATGCTTTATGCAAAGCAATGTATTTTTATGCACTGTTGCATTGACAAAAGATTTGATTATTGTTAGAATAGACATAGTCTTTGCAGAAATCATTTATGAAGAGGTGAAGAAATGGAACATAAAAAAGTGCTTTCCATCCTTGTCGATAATACGGCCGGCGTACTAAGCCGTGTGGCCGGATTGTTTTCCAGACGGGGATATAATATTGACAGCCTGACCGTGGGCGAGACCGCAGACCCAAGATATTCCAGAATGACCGTTGTTGTCAATGGAGATGACCAGGTATTAGACCAGATTCGCAAGCAGCTTAATAAGCTGGTGGATGTGGTAGATATTAAGGAACTTCGCGAGGATCATTCCGTATGCCGTGAGCTTGTTCTTGTAAAGGTGCGCTGCAATGCACAGGACCGTCAGTCCGTAATCTCTGTGGCCGATATTTTCCGCGCAAAGATTGTCGATGTGTCTCCGGAATCACTGATTGTTGAGATGACCGGGGCGCAGAGCAAGATCGATGCGTTTATTCAGCTGCTGGACGGCTATGAGATTCTTGAGCTGGCCCGCACCGGTATCAGCGGATTGTCCCGGGGCTCAGACGACGTGCGGTATTTGTAAGCCGCACTTTCCAGCTGCTTGCAGCAGCTTCGTGCTCATTTGGGCTGGCGTTTCTAAAGCAGATGCCGTCCGGTCTGCAAGCTGCCCGCCGGCATCTGCTTTGAAACGGCTTTTAGAAAAAACTCTTGACAAAGAGAAAAAAAGTACTAAAATAAATTACATCATTGTGATAAAGCATTACATGATTGAAGATGAATAGGAGGAAACTACAATGGCAAAAATCTATTATCAGGAAGACTGCAATCTTTCATTACTGGAAGGAAAAACAATCGCCATTATCGGTTACGGCAGCCAGGGCCATGCCCATGCATTAAATCTTAAAGATTCCGGCTGTGACGTAATTATAGGTCTTTACGAAGGAAGCAAATCCTGGGCAAAGGCAGAGGCTCAGGGCTTTAAAGTATATACAGCCGCTGAAGCTGCAAAAAGAGCAGACATCATTATGATCCTTATTAATGATGAAAAGCAGGCAAAGATGTACAATGAGTCCATCGCTCCAAATCTTGAGCCGGGCAATATGTTAATGTTTGCTCATGGCTTTGCCATCCACTTTGGACAGATCGTGCCTCCGAAGGATGTCGATGTTGTGATGATCGCTCCGAAGGGCCCTGGTCATACTGTAAGAAGCCAGTATCAGGAAGGCAAAGGCGTTCCGTGTCTGATCGCTGTTGAGCAGGATGCCACAGGAAAGGCTCATGACCTTGGTCTTGCCTATGCACTTGGTATCGGCGGCGCAAGAGCCGGTGTGCTTGAGACAACATTCAGGGTAGAGACAGAGACCGACCTTTTCGGCGAGCAGGCTGTACTTTGCGGCGGCGTATGCGCATTAATGCAGGCTGGCTATGAAACACTTGTGGAAGCCGGGTATGCTCCGGAAAATGCATATTTTGAGTGCATCCATGAGATGAAGCTGATCGTTGACCTGATCTTTGAAAGCGGCTTTGCCGGCATGAGATATTCCATCTCCAATACCGCAGAGTTCGGCGATTATATTACCGGCCCGAAGATCATTACCGAGGATACGAAGAAGGCGATGAAGAAGATTCTTTCCGATATTCAGGATGGAACCTTTGCAAAGAACTGGCTGCTTGAAAACCAGGTCGGCGCACCGCACTTTATGGCTATGCGCAAGCGTGCTGCTGAGCATCCATGCGAGAAGGTCGGCGAAGAGCTGCGCAAGCTTTACAGCTGGAACGATGACGACAAACTGATCAATAACTGATCGGGCGGATCACAGAGTATATCGATCACGGCTTTGATCGGTCACAGATTTTACTGATTCATATAAACAGGCACTTTCATTGGCTGTACGCTGGTGAAGGTGCCTGTTTTGCGCGATACGCCCGGAGGGCGGCCGCCGTGCTTGCACGGGTGGACATCCGACGGGCAACTTGCCGGAACAGATTTTCTTTACATCTTACACGATTAATGCTAAGATGTAGATAAAAATGCCGCGGCAGATGCTTTCTGTCCGGTGTTCAGCTTTGCGTGCCGTGTGATACACAGCAAAATCTTACATGAAAGGCGGGAGCCGCTAATGGACTCAAAACAGATGATATTGCTTCTTGTTGCAGCCGTTGTCGTTGTGATCATTGCCAAGATGGTTTATGACAGGACCAGCCGGAAAAAGAAGCTTTTCGCAAGGATTCAGGCAGAATATGGCGCATTGCCGAAAAATGACTATTCCGCAGCGCGCTACAATGACCATGGGATCAGCCATTATTATGAACATAAGAAGAAGGATACGCCGGTGATCGACGATATTACATGGAATGATCTGGATATGGAAACGGTATTCATGATCTTAAACAACACAAGTACCGGTATCGGCGAAGAATATCTTTATGCGCTGCTGCATATGCCGTGTATGGAGGAAGGCCCGCTTCTGGAGCGGGATCGCATTGCCCGGTATTTTGACAGTCATGAGCAGGAGCGGACACAGGTTATCTATGAGCTGCGCTGTCTTGGAAAGCTCAGGACATCCAGTGTCGGACAGTATTTAAGCAATGTGCGCGCCCTTCAGCCGCATAAACCGACGCTGCATCTGATCTGCCTTGCAGCGCTGATTGTCTCAATCATGGGATGCATTGTCAATCCGGTCACATGGCTGCCGGCGATCATTCTTGTCGTTGTATTTAATATGATTGTATATTTTAAGCGCAAGGCCGGTATCAGCAATTATTTCGCAGTATTTTCCTATCTTGCCCGGATGACGCAGACGGCAAAGCGGATCGCGCAGCTTAACTGTGAGGGTATCGCACAGGCTCAAAAGCAGCTTCTGGAATGTGCCCGCCCTCTGGCAGGGATCGGCCGCTATTCCTGGCTGTTTGTGTCCGGTACGGATTTTTCAGCCGACTTGCTGGCGATTTTTTTGGATTATATTAAGATGCTGACCCACTTTGATATGATTCTTTTTGATTATCTGGCTTACAGACTGTTTAAATATGGAAAAGAGCTGGACACGATGATGGATGTAATCGGGGAGCTGGACTGTGATATTGCCATAGCTTCGTACCGGCGCTATATGAGCAAAGGACAGCAGACGCCGGTGTGCACGCCGGTGCTGCATAAGGATGGCCCGGTGTTTGTGAAAGCGGAGGATGTTTATCATCCGATGATCGTTAATCCGGTGACAAACTCCATTGCCGAGGAAAAGAGCGTGCTGCTTACCGGCTCCAATGCTTCCGGAAAATCGACATTTTTAAAAACAATCGCCATTAATGCAATTTTGGCCCAGACGATTGACACATGTCTGGCCTCCGGCTATGAGGGCCGGTTTTTCCGGGTGTATTCCTCCATGGCACTGACTGATAATATCCAGAGCAATGAAAGCTATTATATTGTAGAGATCAAATCGCTTAAACGTATCCTTGACGCAGCAGCCGGGCCTGAGGATACGCCGGTGCTGTGCTTTATTGATGAGGTGCTGCGGGGGACAAACACGATCGAGCGTATTGCCGCATCCTCAAGGATATTGTATGCCCTGTCCGGGATGAATGTGCTGTGCTTTGCCGCGACCCATGATATTGAGCTGACATCGATTCTTGAATCCCGCTTTTCCAACTATCATTTTCAGGAAGAAGTCAGCGACAATGATGTGACGTTTGATTATATCCTTTATCCGGGAAGAGCGGTTTCAAGAAATGCCATCAAGCTGCTGGGCGTTATGGGATTTGAACCGTCCATTATTAAGGAAGCGATGGATGCGGCAAAAAGCTTTGAAGCATCGGGAAGCTGGTCGGCAATGTAAGTGCAGCTGCCATACAGATTTTCGGGCCGTATGCCCGGAACACTATGAAAGATACAGAAAGGTGGAAGATGATTGCAGGTAACGGTTTATACAGATGGTGCTGCCCGCGGGAATCCGGAAGGGCCTGGAGGCTATGGCGCTGTTCTTGAATATAGAGATTCCAGAGGGATTTTGCATGTCAAGGAGCTTTCGGCAGGCTTTCGCCGGACAACCAATAACCGTATGGAGATGATGGCTGTGATTGCGGCGCTTGAAGCGCTGAACCGTCCATGCCAGGTGGAGCTTTATTCCGATTCACAATATGTGGTCAATGCATTTAACCAGCACTGGATTTCTGGCTGGATCAAAAAGGGCTGGAAGCGCGGTAAAAATGAACCGGTGAAAAATGTCGATTTGTGGCAGCGGATGCTTGAAGCTATGAAGCCCCATGCCGTGACCTTTCACTGGGTGAAGGGCCATAACGGCCATGAACAAAACGAACGGTGCGATACACTGGCCACGACCGCTGCCGACGGCACGATGCTGCTTGTAGATGAGGTTTATGAGCGCCAGACCGGGGCACGGTGATATGATGAAAGATAAAAGAGGAGCTGCAGTAATTCATGATCAATTTTCCGCAGAAATTTTTAGATGAGATGCAGGCGCTGCTTGGCGATGAATATGATGATTTTATCAAAAGCTATGATAAGCCGATGAACTACGGCCTGCGGGTCAATACATTAAAGCTTTCACCGGAGGAATATCTTAAGCTGTCCGGTGAACATTTAAAAAGAGTGCCATGGAATGAGCTTGGCTTTTATTATGATGGAAGCCAGAGCTATACGAAAAATCCGCTGTACCATGCAGGGCTTTATTATATCCAGGAGCCTTCGGCCATGCGCCCGGCGCATCTGCTTCCGGTATCGGAAGGCGATCGGGTGCTTGATATGTGTGCGGCTCCCGGCGGGAAAAGCACAGCCCTCGGAGCAAAGCTTAACGGTACAGGGCTTTTAGTTTCCAATGATGTGAGCGCCTCCAGAGCCAAGGCACTGCTGAAAAATATCGAATTTTTCGGGATTAAAAACAGCCTTGTGCTCTGTGAGAATCCGGAAAAGCTTTCCGGCGTATTTCCGGAATATTTTGATAAGGTGCTGATCGATGCCCCATGCTCCGGGGAGGGGATGTTCCGCAAAAAGCCGTCCATGACAGCCAACTGGGAAACGTTTGGGCCGCAGCATTTTGGAAAAATCCAGAGAGAAATACTGCTGCACGGCGCCGATATGCTAAAGCCCGGCGGGTTTATGGTCTATTCCACATGTACCTTTTCCGCCGTTGAGGATGAAGGCAGCGTGACATATCTGTTAAACGAACGGCCGGAAATGACGTGCGTGGCCATGGAGCGGCTCTGGCCGCATCAGGTGGACGGCGAGGGGCATTTTTGCGCTTTGCTCAAAAAAGGCGGGCAGGCGCCGGATATACAAAAGGTTCCCGCTTACAGATATACCCCTGCGAAAGGGCTGGAAGCCTTTTATGAATTTTTAAAGGATGCAAAGATCACGCTGGATTTTGAGACAAGGCGGCTTGTGATCCAAAAAAACAGCCTGTATTATTTCCCCGAAGAGATGCCCGACTTTACAGGTCTGCATGTGATCCGCAACGGATGGTATCTGGGCGAGCTGAAAAAGAACCGCTTTGAACCGTCCGGCGCATTTGCCCGGGCACTGACAACGGAGGTGTGCGGTCATGTACTGGATTTTGACCGTTTGGATCCCCGGGTAGTCAAATATTTAAAATGTGAAACGATCGAGGCCGGCGATGCCAGCGGACAAAGCAGCCCGGAAAATGGCTGGTATCTTGTCTGTGTGGCCGGTTATCCGCTTGGCTTTGGAAAGCTTAGCTCAGGGACATTAAAGAATAAATATCCCGTGGGCTGGCGCTGGTAGATGAGGTGAAATTTTGAAAGCTGTTGTTCGATTGGATAAATATCTGGCAGATATGGGGGCAGGGACACGCAGTGCGGTCAAGGAGGCGATCCGCCGGGGCCTGGTAACGGTCAACGGCCGCACCGTCTGTGCTCCGGAAACAAAGGTTCATATTGAAACGGATGCGGTCTGCTGCGACGGCCGTCCGGTGTCCTATGTTTCCTATGAATATTATATGTTAAATAAACCGGCAGGGGTGATCAGCGCCACGCAGGATTTGCGGGAGCGGACGGTGCTTGATTTAATTGATGCCAAATGCCGCCGCGATCTGTTCCCTGTGGGGCGGCTGGATAAGGATACGGAGGGCCTGCTTCTGATTACAAATGACGGCGATCTGGCCCACCGGCTGCTTTCCCCGAAAAAGCATGTGTCCAAGCTGTACTACGCAAAGCTGGACGGCTGTGTGGACGCGGCAGACGTGTCGGCCTTTGAAGCCGGACTTGCTGTGGATGAACAGCTTCAGGCGCTGCCGGCACACCTGACGATTTTGTCGGCGGATAAAGATGCGCACACCAGCGAAGTGCTAGTCGAGATTCATGAAGGCAAGTTTCATCAGATCAAGCGGATGTTTGAGGCAGTGGGAAAGACGGTTATCGGGCTGAAACGTCTGACGATGGGAAGCCTTCATCTGGATGAGCGGCTCTTGCCCGGACAGTACCGCACTCTTACGAAAGAAGAACTGGAGCTGTTAAAGTCCGGGACCGATGCTTTTCGTAAAGCCGCAGAAAAAATGTGCGGTTCGGATGTGGCAGCGGCTCTTAATGCCGGAAAGAGCATGACCTTAGAAGCTGCATTTAACGGGATCGAGGCGGTTATTTTTGACCTGGATGGTACGCTTGTGGATTCCATGTGGATGTGGAAGGATATTGACATCGAATATCTGGGCCGCTTTGGCATAGCGATGCCGGATGATTTGCAGGACGCCATTGCCGGCATCAGCGTCACCCAGACAGCCCGGTATTTTAAAACGCGGTTTGGCATTAAAGACAGCATCGGACAGATCATTGACGACTGGAATCAGATGGCTTTGGAAAAATATACTTATGAGGTTCCTTTAAAGAGCGGGGCCCGTGAATTTTTAAAATGGCTGAAATACCGCCATATTCCCTGTGCCATCGCCACGAGCAATTCAAGGGAGCTGACCCGGGCTGTGCTTGAAAGCCACAATTTAAATGATGCTTTTGATGTCATCCTCACCGGTGAGGATATTCACAAAGGAAAGCCGGACCCGGATGTCTATATTGCTGCGGCCGGCCGTTTAAAGCTTGACCCGAAGCGCTGTCTTGTATTTGAGGACATCCCCTTTGGGATTATGGCGGCAAAAGCTGCCGGAATGCGTACGATCGCTGTAAAGGACGGCGATTCCGTTTCAGATGAGCATCAAAAGCGCAGTCTTGCCGATGGCTATATTTGCGATTATTATGATCTGTTTTGCCGTTTTTATGAGGAGTTGAAGCAATGATAAACGATTTTTTGCCCATAACTATGGAGGATGCCCGCAGGCGTGGCTGGGATGAGGTGGATTTTGTCTATGTCATCGGCGATGCCTATGTGGATCATCCATCGTTCGGACATGCGATCATCAGCCGCGTGCTGGAGGCTAAAGGCTACCGGGTGGGGATCATTTCCCAGCCGGACTGGAAGGATAAACACAGCATTGACGTGTTTGGACGGCCGCGCCTGGGCTTTTTGATCTCTGCCGGAAATATGGATTCCATGGTGAACCATTATACCGTATCGAAAAAACGGCGCCACAACGATGCCTATACGCCGGGCGGAGCATATGGAAAGCGCCCGGATTACGCCACGATCGTTTACGGCAATCTCATCCGTCAGACCTATAAGGATGTCCCGGTGATCATCGGAGGTATTGAAGCCAGCCTGCGGCGGCTGGGCCATTATGATTATTGGAGCGACCGGATGAAGCGGTCCATCCTTTTAGACAGCGGGGCGGATCTGCTGCTGTACGGCATGGGCGAGCACAGCATTGTGGACGTGGCAGATGCCCTTGATGCCGGTATCGCGGTAAAGGATATAACATTTATCCGGGGGACGGTCTATAAAGCGAAGGATGCCGCTCATGTGACCGACGGTATCACCCTGCCGCCCTATCCGGTAATCGCCTCTGACAAAAAAGCGTATGCACAAAGCTTTTATACGCAATATACCAACACGGATCCCTATGTGGGAAAGCCGCTTATTGAACAGTATTCGGATCATATGTATGTGATCCAGAATCCGGCGTCGATGCCGCTGACGACCGAGGAGATGGACCGGGTGTACAGCTTAAATTATATGCGCACCTATCACCCTTCATATGAGGCAGACGGCGGTGTTCCGGCCATTTCTGAGGTGAAGTTCAGCCTGGTAAGCAACCGCGGCTGCTTTGGCGGGTGCAGCTTTTGTGCCCTGACCTTTCATCAGGGGCGCATCATCCAGTCCCGCAGCCATGAGTCCATCATCAACGAAGCGAAGCAGCTTGTGTGGGAGCCGGATTTTAAAGGCTATATCCATGATGTCGGCGGCCCTACGGCCAATTTCCGTTTCCCTGCCTGCCAGAAGCAGCAGGTACATGGAGTCTGCCCGAATAAGCAGTGCCTGTTTCCAAAACCATGTAAAAATCTTAAGGCCGATCACAGCGACTATCTGGCGCTGCTAAAGGAGCTTCGGGAAATTCCCGGGGTCAAAAAGGTCTTTATCCGCTCGGGAATCCGATTTGATTATGTGCTGGCTGACAAGGACGACCGGTTTTTGCGCGAGCTGTGTGAATATCATGTATCCGGCCAGCTAAAGGTGGCGCCGGAGCATGTTTCAGATAACGTGCTGCGGCTCATGGGAAAGCCCCAAAACAGTGTGTACCAGGAATTTACCCGCAGATATAAGGCGATGAATGAGACGCTTGGAAAGAAGCAGTATCTTGTACCGTATCTGATGTCCTCCCATCCGGGCTCCACGATGAAGGATGCCGTAGCGCTGGCGGAGTACTTAAGAGATCAGGGCTATAATCCAGAGCAGGTGCAGGATTTTTATCCGACACCGTCAACGCTGTCGACCTGTATGTATTACACCGGTTACGATCCCCGGACGATGAAGAAGGTATATGTGCCGCGCTCGCCCCGGGAAAAGGCGATGCAAAGAGCGCTGATCCAGTACCGGAATCCGAAAAATTATGAGCTGGTAGCAGAAGCGCTGAAGCTGGCCGGCCGTACCGACCTGATCGGATATGATAAAAAATGCCTGATCCGGCCAAAGCATAAGGAACAGGGCAAATACAGACCGGCGCCGGCAAAGGCGGCAGCCGGAAAAAAGAAAACAATTCGCAATGTACATAAAAAGAAAGGCTGATGGATATGAAGATTGCTGTGGTCAGCGGCGCCTCCTCCGGGATGGGGGCAGAGCTTGTCAAAAAAATTGACCAGAAATGCCCGATGCTCGATGAGATATGGGTGATCGCCCGTCGTAAGGAACGGCTGTGCAGGCTGCAATTTCAGGTGCACCGTCCTCTGCGGATTTTTGATATGGACCTGGCAGATGAGGCGAACCTTTACCGGCTGAAAGCGGCCATAGATGCAAAAAAGCCGCATATTTTTGTGCTGGCGGCGGCTGCCGGATTTGGAAAATACGGAAAAAACAGCGGCCTCTCCATGGGCGATGCCCTCGGGATGATCGATGTCAATGTGCGGGCGCTGACGGCGCTGGTACAGATGTCACTGCCGTACATGGTTTCAGGCGGGCGCATCCTTTTGTTTGGCAGCAGCGCAGCCTTTGCCCCTCAGCCGGGCTTTGGCATTTACGCGGCGACGAAGGCCTTTGTTTTAAGCTATGGGCAAAGCCTTGGCGCAGAACTGAAAAAATCGCGTGTATTTGTGACGACTGTTTGCCCGGGGCCGGTGAAGACAGAATTTTTTGACCATTGCGGTGAGGGCGCGGCACTTTCTGCAATAAAACTGATGTTTATGGCAGACCCGAAAAAGGTTGTGCGTCATGCATGGCGGGATGCTATGGCGAAAAAGCCTGTTTCTGTCTATGGCCTGCCCATGAAGGGCTTTCGGGCAGCCGCACGGGTGCTGCCGCACCGGCTGATCCTTAAAGTGATGGGGATGTTTTTATGAAAGACATGCCGAAGCGTTTAAAAAAGACCGGGCGTCCGGCGCTGCTTCCCGGAGATTATGGTTATATCAGCGCTTACAAAAAACGCCAGATGATCAAGGTCATCATCTGGGCCGTCATTATCGCGGCGGTAATCACCGGCGGCTGGATTGCCGCGGGAACACGCATGAACTCGGTGACCGTGATTGGCATGGTCCTTGTGCTGCCTGCCGCCAAGACACTCATCGGCTGGATCGTTGTGGCCCGCTACCACACCGGGAGCCGTAAGGAGTATGATCAGATCATGGAGCTTGCGGGGAAAAACAGCCTTGTGCTGGCCGATATTGTGCTGACCCGCTATGAAGGCTCGATGGCCGTGAATATCGCCGTTCTTCACGGCGGCACGGTTCTGGCCTATGTGCCGAAACAAAAAACATCCCCGGAAAAGATAAGGGAATATCTCACTGAGATAAAAAAGGCTGCTCAGGCCGAAGGCTCTGTCAGCGTTTATACGGATTTTAATAAATTTTATGCCCTGGTAAAAAAGCTGTCGGTTTCCCAAAGCAAACCCGGAAAAACGGAAGAAACACTCATGAAGGAGCTTTTAAGCCGGGCAGTCTAACGGGCAGTATAAATAGAAGGAGACATGAAGCTTTATGCAGATGCGCAGTGTAACGCCAAATGAAGCCGGCCAGCGCCTGGACAAGCTGCTTTTTAAGCTGCTTTACAAGGCACCGAAAAGCTTTGTTTATAAAATGCTTCGCAAAAAAAATATCACTTTAAATAATAAAAAGGCGGACGGCAGCGAAAAGCTTTCCGTGGGCGATGAAATCCGGCTGTGGCTGTCCGATGAAACGATTGAAAAGTTTTCCAAAAGAGAGCTGGAGCTTGTAGCCGACCATCTGGATATTTTATTTGAAAATAAAGATATTCTCGTGATCAATAAAGCCGTGGGAGCGCTTTCTCAAAAGGCGGCGCCGGACGATGTTTCGGTCAACGAGGAAATTGTGTCATACATGCTGCGTACAAAGGAGGCGGCCCCGGATGATTTTAAAAGCTTCCGGCCATCGGTCTGCCACCGGCTTGACCGAAATACAAGCGGTGTGCTCATCGCCGGAAAAACACTTGCGGGACTTCAGGACATGTCCAGCCTGATCCGTGACCATCGCGTGAAAAAGTATTATTGCGCGCTTGTGTGCGGCCGTGTGGAAAAACCGGCCAGAATCCGCGGGTATCTGACCAAGGACAGGGCGCAGAATAAAGTTGTTGTTACGCAGGAAAAAAGCTCCGGCAGCGATTTCATTGAAACGGTCTACGAGCCGCTGGCGTCCGGCAGCGGATTTACGCTTTTGTGGGTAGAGCTTATCACCGGACGCTCCCACCAGATTCGTGCCCACCTCTCATCCACAGGTCATCCCATTGTGGGCGACGGTAAATATGGAAATGCCGGGGTCAACCGTTATTTTTACAGTAAATACCATTTAAAATATCAGCTTCTTCATTGTATACAAATGACAATGCCAGAGGATACACTGCGGCTTTTGGATATTTCGGGGATGTCCTTCAGGGCGCCGCTTCCGCCGCTGTTTGCCTGCATCCTCCGGCAGGAAATGATTACAGATAAGGTGGATTGCCATGGCAACCTGGAATTCAAGAGGGCTTAGAGGCTCCGGACTTGAGGAAATGGTCAATCTGACCAATGAGCGTTACCGCCAGGGCGGGCTGGCGCTCATTCAGAAAATCCCTACACCGATCAAACCGATCAACATTGATAAAGAACACCGCCATATTACGCTTGCCTATTTTGAACAGCGCTCCACGGTGGACTATATCGGGGCTGTTCAGGGAATCCCGGTCTGCTTTGACGCGAAGGAATGTCAGGCAGCCGCTTTCCCTATGGCCAATGTCCATGAGCACCAGATCGTTTTCATGGAGGACTTTGAGCGCCAGGGGGGGATCGCGTTTCTTCTCATCTATTTCGGAATCAACAATACCTATTATTATATGCGTTTTAAGGAGCTTGTAAAATTCTGGAACCGTTCAAAAACCGGACGGGCCAAAAGCGTTCGCTTTGATGAGCTGGACCCGGCCTTTGTCATTCCGGTGAAGGGCTATTATCTGCAATATCTCACATGCCTGCAAAAAGACCTTGACCAGCGGGGCGATACGCAGCCGTAAAGGCTTGACAAAATTGGGGCTGCTGTGTATAATATTCACACATTAGCGAATTATCGATTTACCACAATAAAGCAATGGCAGAGACAGAAGGGAGTTTAAATATGAGGGATATTTTACTTCATACGCCGGAGGGCGTTCGGGATATTTACGGGGATGAATGTGCCCGCAAGGTCCGGCTTCAGGAAAAGCTGTCCCAGGTTTTTTCAGGCTATGGCTATGAACGCATTGAAACCCCGGCTTTTGAATTTTTTGATATTTTTAACGGCGAGCGCGGAACGGTCAAATCCCGGGAAATGTATAAGTTTTTTGACCGGGAGGGCAATACCCTCGTTCTGCGGCCGGATATAACGCCGTCCATTGCCCGGGCAGCAGCCAAATATTATAAAGATGAGCGGCTGCCTTTGCGTTTTTGCTATGCAGGACATGTATTTATAAATAATTCCAGCTACCAGGGGCTTATGAAGGAGTCCACCCAGATGGGGGCTGAGTTTATCGGCAATGACAGTGCGGAAGCGGACGGCGAGCTGATCGCTCTTTCCATAGAGCTTTTGATGGCCTCAGGGCTGACCAGGTTTGTGATGGACATCGGCCATGCCGGTTTTTTCAGAGCACTGATGGCACAGGCCGGATTGGACACGGCGGACGAGGCGCTTTTAAAGTCGCTCATTGAAAATAAAAACTTTTTTGGTATTGAAAATCTGATTGAAGAAAAAAAGATGAGCCGCGAGCTTAAAAATATCCTCATGAAGCTGCCGGACCTTTCCGGTTCATGGGAGATTTTTGAAAAGGTCCGCGCCCTGACCGGCGATGCCCGGGCGCTTGATGCCCTTGGCCGTCTGGAGCGCATTTACGATGTTGTCAAAGCTTACGGATATGAGGACTATGTGACCTTTGATCTCGGGATGCTTACAACCTATGATTATTATACAGGCGTGATCTTTCGGGGCTATACCTACGGTACCGGCGATGCGATCGTTAAGGGCGGCCGCTATGATCATCTTGTGGGCCAGTTTGGGAAAAACGCGCCGGCGGTGGGCTTTGCCCTCGTAGTCGATCAGTTAATGGCTGCCTTAAGCCGCCAGGAGATACCGATCCCCCTAAACGATGATGCCGTGATGCTTGTATACCGGCCGGAAAGCTTTGCAGCAGCCATAAAGCAGGCCCGGAAGCTGCGTGCTCAGGGGACGTTTGTAACGATGATGCAAAAGGCTGACGGGATGTCTATGGACGATTATATCAGCTATGGCCGGCGCCATCGGATATTAAAGGTTACGGAGGTGGATGAGGCATGAAATACTTAACCTTTGCCCTGGCAAAAGGACGTCTGGCGAAGAAGTCTCTGGAGCTTTTTGAAAAGATCGGCATTACAATGGACGAAATGAAGGACCCCAATACGCGGAAGCTGATTTTTGTCAATGAAGAACAAAAGATCAAAATGTTTCTGGCAAAAGCCAGCGATGTGCCAACGTATGTGGAGTACGGGGCAGCAGACATCGGCATTGTCGGCAAAGATACGATCCTTGAGGAAGGCCGCCGGCTGTACGAGGTGATGGACCTTGGCTTTGGCCGGTGCCGGATGTGTGTGTGCGGGCCGGAAAGCGCAAGAGAACGCCTTTTGCATCAGGAGCTGATTCGGGTCGCTTCCAAATATCCGCATATTGCCAAAGATTATTTTTACAATAAAAAGCATCAGACCGTCGAGATCATTAAGCTCAACGGCTCTGTGGAGCTGGCGCCGATCGTCGGCCTTTCCGAGGTGATCGTGGACATTGTGGAAACCGGCTCGACCTTAAGAGAAAACGGCCTTAAGGTGCTGGAGGAGGTGTGCCCCCTCTCGGCGCGCATGGTCGTCAATCAGGTCAGCATGAAGATGGAAAACGAGCGCATTACCCGTTTGCTGTACAGCATTAAGCCGCTGGTCACCGAAAACCGACATTGAAGTTTTAAAGCCGGTTTGCTATAATGTTTAAATAAGGAGGAGCAAGATGAGAACGTTGCGTTTGACAAAAAGCAGTGCCGGAGATGTACTGGACGGCCTGCTCAAAAGAAGTCCGAATAATTATACCGCTTACGAAGCTTCCGTGGCCGAAATCGTGGCAGATGTGCGGGAGCGGGGCGATGCGGCGCTGTTTGAATATACGAAAAGGTTTGACAAAGCCGATATAAATGCCGAAAATATCCGGGTGACTCCGGAGGAGATCAGGGAAGCCTATGAGCTTGTCGATGAAGAGCTTTTAGGCGTTATACGCCGTTCCATGTCCAATATCCGCGCTTACCACGAAAAACAGAAGCGCTATGGCTGGTTTGACACGACGCCGGACGGCACGATCCTTGGACAGAGAGTGACACCGCTGGGGTCGGCGGGCATTTATGTCCCGGGCGGAAAAGCAGCCTATCCGTCCTCAGTGCTGATGAATACGATTCCGGCACAGGTGGCCGGCGTGCCGCGTATTGTGATGGTTACGCCTCCGGGAAAGGACGGTAAGGTAAACCCGACCACCCTTGTAGCGGCATGTGAAGCTGGAGCGACGGAAGTGTACAAAGCCGGAGGTGCTCAGGCGATTGCGGCGCTGGCTTACGGGACAGCTTCTGTCCCGAAGGTGGATAAAATCGTCGGCCCGGGCAATATTTATGTGGCGCTGGCCAAAAAAGCCGTGTATGGTCATGTAAGCATTGACTCGATCGCAGGGCCCAGCGAGATTCTTGTGATCGCTGACGAGACTGCAAATCCAAAATATGTGGCTGCCGACCTTTTGTCCCAGGCCGAGCATGACGAGCTTGCCAGCGCGATCTTAGTTACAACAAGCGAAGCGCTTGCTGCGCAGGTATCGTCCTGGGTGGACACATTTGTGGCCCGGCTGTCCCGCCGGGAAATTTTAGAGAAATCTCTGGAAAATTACGGTTATATTCTGGTGGCAGATTCTATGGAGAGTGCCGTAGATATTGCCAATGACATTGCGTCTGAGCATCTGGAGATCGTGACAGCCAATCCTTTTGAGGTGATGACAAAAATCAAAAATGCTGGTGCAATCTTTTTGGGTGAAAACAGTTCGGAGCCTTTAGGCGATTACTATGCCGGGCCGAACCATATTTTGCCGACCAACGGGACCGCAAAATTTTTCTCGCCCCTTAGCGTTGACGATTTTGTCAAGAAATCGAGCATTATTTACTATTCAAGAGAAGCGTTAAGTGCAGCCAAGGATGATATTATGAGCTTTGCACAGGCGGAATCGCTGACTGCCCATGCCAACTCGATCCGTGTACGCTTTGAGGAGGCGTAGGCTTATGGAGCGGAGTGCACAAATCCATCGAAAAACAAATGAAACAGATATTGAGCTGTCGTTGCTTATTGACGGTTTTGGAAAGGCGTCCGTCAATACCGGTATCGGTTTTTTTGACCATATGTTAAACAGCTTTTGCCGGCATGGTTTTTTTGATATGGCTTTGACCGTCAGGGGCGACCTGCATGTGGACAGCCACCATACCATAGAAGATACAGGAATTGTCCTGGGGGAAGCGATCCGGCAGGCCCTGGGCGATAAAAAGGGCATCTGCCGGTATGGTTCGTTTATTTTACCTATGGATGATGTTCTTGTACTGGCAGCATTGGATCTGTCGGGACGGCCATGGTTTGGCTATGATGTGACATTGACGGCAGAGCGCGTCGGCAGTTTTGACACGGAAATGGTGCGGGAATTTTTCTATGCCGTAGCTTACAGTGCCGGGATGAATCTGCACATTAAATTACTTTCCGGTGAGAATAATCATCATATTATCGAGGGGATTTTTAAAGCCTTTGCCAAGGCACTGGATGCGGCAACCGGCTATGACCCCCGTATCCATGATGTATTATCCACAAAAGGAGCACTATCATAAAGGAAGGTTGATTTTATGCAATTATATCCAACCATTCACATTAAAAACGGAAAATGCTTTAATCCGGCGGCGGCCTCCGGAGAGCGGCAGAATCTATTTACAAGCTCTCCGGTGAAGCTTGCAAAGCTGTGGGAGGAATCCGGGGCATCCTGGTTACATATCGTTGATGTGGACGGCGCCATGATGGGCTTTCCGGTCCATGACGAGCTGATCCGTGAGATCGCAGCGGCCGTAAACATTCCAATCCAGGCCGGCGGCGGCATCCGTTCCATCAAAGATGTGGATCACATGCTAAATTCAGGCGTCAGCCGCGTTGTCTGCGGAACAGAGGCTGTAAAAAGCGCCCGTTTTGTGGAGGAATGTATCGCCTCATTTGGCTGTGAGCATTTTGTGACCGGTATCGATGCGGTCAACGGCATGGTGGCCATTGAAGGCCGTGAGGTTTTGAGCAAATACAACCCGATCGCTTTGACGAACGGACTTGGAAGATGCGGTGTCCGGACCGTGATTTATACCGATATTTTAAGCTCTTCGCTGCATAAAGGGCCGAGTATTGAAAATACAAGAGAGCTGGTGGCCCGCACCGGCGTGGATGTGATCTATGCCGGCGGCATCCGCTGCCTTGACGACCTTGAGGCGGTGGGAAAGCTGAATGTTTCCGGTGCGATCATCGCGTCCTCGCTTTACAGCGGCAGCATTGACCTTCGGGAAGCAATTAATATTTTTGAAAAAGGAATGGCACGCAATGAAAATGAAAATGCTTATACCGGCGGTGATCCTTCAGGGGAATGAATCCGATGCCGGAAAATATTTAAAAACGGTACAAAATCTCGAAGCCGGAGGGGCAGACGGGGTCCTTTTGTGGGACGGACAGCCCTTTGAGAGCGACCGGGAGGACGCGCTGATCCGTCTTTTGTCCCAGATGAGCGGTGTGACGGATATTCCTCTGCTTGTGCATCAGGTTTTTTGCCGTTTTGAGGATATTAAAAAGATCATCTATGCCGGGGCGGCCGGGGTGGTGATGAATCCTCTGGAAGGCGGGCAGCTGGCGGCACTTAAGGAAGGTGTGGCACGTTTTGATGCGGAAAATGTGATCGGAACCTTTCTAAATACACCAAAGGCTCAGTGGCCGGAGCCGGAAGGGTTCGCCAAATTGACCGATACAACCGGCTGCCGCCGGTGGCTTTTGGATGAGGATGGACAGTCCTATTATGCCCAGGTGATTTGCGAAAAGAAACTGGATGTGATCGCATGTCCGGGCACGGCAGCTTCCGTCCAAAAGCTTGTGAGCCTGCTTGGGGACACAGCCGTGTCCGCGGTGACATGGATGGATATGGATACGCTTACGGCTTTGGAAAATGAATCCGTGCCTGACGGCTTTGAAGGCGCTTTCGGGGCGGGCTTCAGAGACTTTAACGGCTTAAAGCAGGCGCTTGCGCAAGGCGGCATCGCCGCTGCAATTTTTGAGAGCGCAGTGCCCTTTGATCAGTTTAAGCTTAACAGCGATGGGCTTATCCCGGTTATTGTCCAGGATTATAAGTCCGGAAAAGTACTGATGTTAGCCTATATGAACCGTGAAGCCTACGAAGACACGCTGCGCAGCGGCCGTATGACGTATTACAGCCGCAGCCGGCAGTGTTTATGGAAAAAGGGCGAAACGTCCGGACATTACCAGTTTGTCCGGTCTTTGGATATTGACTGTGACAATGATACGATCCTGGCAAAGGTCCGTCAGATCGGGGCAGCATGCCATACCGGCAATGCGAGCTGTTTCTTTACAAATCTTGTGAAGAAAGCCTATGATGATGTGAATCCTGCGACAATCCTTCAGGAGATCATGGCTACGGTGCAGGACCGCAGGGAGCATCCGAAGGAAGGCTCTTACACAAACTATCTGTTTGATAAAGGACTGGACAAGATTCTCAAAAAGGTCGGCGAGGAAGCGACGGAGATCGTGATTGCCGCCAAAAATCCCGATGCGGCGGAGCTTAAGTATGAAATCTCGGACTTCCTCTATCATATGATCGTTCTTATGGCTGACCGGGGCGTAACCTGGGATGAAATTTCAAAGGAACTGGCAAAGCGGCATTAAGACAGACAGCATGGTTTCGGCAAAATTACCGTATAAATATGACTGTATATAAGTAATTGCATTGCGTCATAATACATAAAAAACAATACAGTCGGTGAAAATATGATTGCGGAGGTCTGAAATGGCGCTGGCGTATGCTTTTATTTCCTATCTGGTAAAATTTATCATTTTTTTGTGCATTGCTGTGGGCGGCTTTATTCTCGGAAAACGGATCCGGGAGCGGCGGCATGGGAAAAATTAAGGAGATTTTCTGAAACGGCTTCTAAAACAGATATGTCCATGTTTTAGAAGCCGTTTTGCGCGATACGCCCGTCGGACGACCGCCGTGCTTGCACGGGCGGGCATCCGACGGGCAACGGTCATCGAGTGGCAATGCCGCGAGATGAGCGAGGTATCGCGATGATCGGGTAGGGGAAGGAAGCTTCCCCTATCCGATCTGTGCAAAAAGCGTTGACCACAGCAAAAAGCCTCCGGCTTTACATTGACAAAGATTTTATTTCACTTTATAATAAAGTACTGGCTAAATGTATGATATTGGGCGCAAAAAAGGAGGAAATAATTTTGAATAGATATTATGGACTGAATGAACTGAGGAAAATGTTCCTGGAATTTTTTGAGAGTAAGGGACATCTGGTGATGAAGAGCTTTTCACTGATCCCTCATAATGATAACAGCTTACTTTTGATTAATTCCGGTATGGCACCGTTAAAGCCTTATTTTACAAAGCAGGAGATTCCGCCGTGTCCAAGAGTGACGACCTGCCAGAAGTGCATCCGTACCGGTGATATTGAAAATATCGGCAAGACCGACCGGCACGGAACCTTTTTTGAAATGCTTGGCAACTTTTCATTTGGCGATTACTTTAAGCACGAAGCAATCGCATGGTCCTGGGAATTTCTCACTAAGGTCATCGGCCTTGAAGAAGACCGCCTCTATCCGTCTGTTTATGTGGATGACGATGAAGCGTTTGAAATATGGAATAAAGAAATCGGTATTCCCGCAGAACGGATTTTCCGTTTTGGCAAGGAAGATAATTTCTGGGAGCACGGCGCAGGCCCCTGCGGCCCATGTTCCGAAATCTATTATGACCGCGGTGAAAAGTATGGCTGCGGCAAGCCCGGATGTACAGTAGGCTGTGACTGCGACCGCTATATGGAAATCTGGAATAATGTCTTTACCCAGTTTGAAAATGACGGCCACGGCCATTATGAGCTTTTAGAGAGTAAAAATATTGATACCGGTATGGGACTTGAGCGTCTGGCAAGTGTTGTTCAGGATGTGGATTCGATTTTTGATGTGGACACGATCAAGGCGCTGAGAGAGCAGGTGTGCGACCTGGCCGGTGTGCGCTATAAAGAAAGTGCAAAGGCGGATGTTTCCATCCGTATTATTACAGACCATATCCGTTCCGTTACCTTTATGGTATCTGACGGTATCATGCCGTCCAATGAAGGACGGGGCTATGTGCTGCGCCGTCTGCTGCGCCGTGCCGCCCGCCACGGACGCCTCCTTGGTATTTCCGGAAAGTTTTTAGCCGATTTAAGCCACAAGGTGATCGAGACTTCCGCAGATGGCTATCCGGAGCTTGAAGAGAAAAAGGACTTCATTTTTAAGGTCATCAATGAGGAGGAAGATAAGTTTAATAAGACGATCGATCAGGGCCTGAGCATATTAAATGATATGAAAGCCGGATTAAACGCCTCCGGCAGCAAGGTACTTTCCGGCGACGATGCATTCCGCCTTTATGATACCTATGGTTTCCCCATCGACCTGACGGAGGAGATTCTTGAAGAGGATGGAATCACCATTGACCATGACGGTTTTAAGGCCGCTATGGATAAACAGCGGGATATGGCCCGCAAGGCGCGCAAGACGACCAATTATATGGGCGCAGATGTGACCGTATATCAGTCGATCGATCCTGCAGTCACAAGCCGCTTTGTAGGCTATGAATATACAGCCTATACGTCAGAGATTTCTGTGCTGACGACAGAGGATGAGATCGTGGATGCCCTTGTAGACGGTCAGCAGGGAACGATTATTGTAAATGAAACGCCGTTTTATGCCACCAGCGGCGGTCAGGAGGCCGATACCGGCGTGATTACATGCAAGGACAGTGAATTTGCCGTAAAAGATACGATCAAGCTGCTTGGCGGCAAGATCGGCCATGTGGGTGTTGTCACAAAAGGCATGTTTAAGGTGGGCGATTCGGTGAACTTATCTATTGATAATAAGAAGCGCAGCGATACGGCGAAAAACCACAGCGCTACCCATCTGCTCCAGAAAGCATTGCAGATTGTTTTGGGCAGCCATGTGCAGCAGGCCGGTTCCAGCAACAATGAAGACCGTCTGCGTTTCGACTTCACTCATTTTTCTGCCATGACGCCAGAGGAGCTTGAGCGCGTGGAAGCGATCGTTAATGAACAGATCGAGGCGAACCTTCCGGTACTCACAAAGATCATGGATATTGACGAGGCGAAAAAAGCCGGTGCGATGGCGCTTTTCGGTGAAAAATATGATAAAGATGTCCGCGTTGTAAGTATGGGCGAATTTTCCAAGGAATTATGCGGTGGTACGCATGTGTCCTCCACCGGAGCAATCCGCGCATTTAAGATCATTTCCGAGGCCGGCGTGGCTGCCGGTGTGCGCCGTATCGAAGCACTGACCGGAAACGGCGTATTTAAATATTATGCTTCTTTAGAGCAGGAATTAAAAGAGGCTGCCCATGCGGCAAAGACAGAGCCGGCGTCTCTTGTAAAACGTATTGAGACACTTATGGAGGAAGTAAAAACGCTGACGGCTGAAAACGAAAAGCTGAAAAATAAAATGGCCAAGGATGCCCTTGGCGATGTGATGGATCAGGTTCAGGAGGTTAAAGGCTGCGCTCTTTTAGCAGCCCGTGTGTCCGGTGTCGATATGCAGGGCCTGATGAACCTGGGCGACCAGTTAAAGGCAAAGCTTGGCGAGGGCGTTATTGTACTGGCCTCTGAAAAGGACGGAAAGGTCAGCCTGCTTGCCATGGCGACACAGGAGGCCATGAAGCAGGGCGCTCACGCGGGCAATCTCATTAAAGGGATCGCAAAGCTTGTGGGCGGCGGCGGCGGCGGACGCCCCAATATGGCTCAGGCCGGCGGAAAGAATCCGGCCGGTATCGACGATGCCTTAAAAGCTTGTGTACAGGTGCTTGACGGTCAGCTCCGCTAAGGGAGGTGACGCCAGTGAGAGAGATTAAAAAATTAGCTCTTGTTCTTGGCTGCGCCCTGTTATTTGTCGTATTTTATTTCCTGTGTGCCGGGAGTGCAAAAAATGCAAAGGATTACTATACTTCCGGCACCAGACCGGCCCAAAGCGGCATGACAAGCATTTCCATTGAGGATGAGGTTCACCGGTATGTCGTGCAGAGTATGGTGCGGGAAGTGCGCATTACCGGAACCGGCGATCTGATGTTTTACGATTATCAGATGGAGCGCGCCTATGACAGCGAAACGCAGACCTTTGATTTTTCGCCAAGCTTCCGCTATATCCGCAAATATCTTGAGGAATCCACCTATGTCCTCGGAAATTTTGAGGGTACTATGGCTGGAAAAAATAAGGGCGCCGGAAGCAACGAATATGGCTACTGGTCGGACAGCCAGAATATGAACTTTAACGTTCCCGAGGCGGTGGCTGCGGACCTTAAAGACGCAGGATTTGATATGCTGACGACAGCCAACAATCATCTGCTGGACAGCGGTACAGACGGCGTGGCCGCCACCATTGACGCCATCACAGCCGCAGGGCTTGCTCAGACCGGCTCCTTTAAGTCAGAAAGCGACGCCCGCTATGTGATTACGGATGTCAATGATATTCGCGTTGGCATTATTGCTTACACGAACCTTGTCAGTGGACAGCTGGATGAGGCAAACAGCTACATGGTCAATAGTCTGGATAATTATACTGAGGAAAATATCGAGCTGATGTGCAGCCAGATCAAACAGATGCGCAGCAGCGGTGCGGAGTATGTCGTCGTCAATCTTCATTTTGGAGAAAAATACAGCTCTGCTGTGACGGAAGCGGAACAGGAGCTTGCCCGCCGTCTTGTGGAGGCCGGAGCGGATGTGATTTTCGGCAGTTATCCCCATGTGGTCAAGCCGATGGAGGTTATTACGGTTCAGGATGAATCTGGCAGCAGCCGGAGCGGACTCGTTTTTTATTCCCTGGGAAACTTTATTTCATCCATGCAGTTTCAGTCTGCCAATGGCTACCCGAGAGACCTTGGGGCGATTGCCACTGTTTTGCTCAGCAAGACCGGCTCCGGCGATGTACAGCTGGACGGTGTTGAAATCGTTCCGGTTTATACAGACTGGACCGATGAGGACATTGCCGTGCTTCCGGTGTGTGAGGTCGTGGATAACGAAGAAGCCTTTGCGGACCGGTTTGGCGATGATGCTTCATCCATCCTTGATATGCAGCGCATTGAGGACGGCTATGAATCTGTGATCAAGACGATAATTGGTGATTCCGGCCTCACTTATGACTATTCTAACTATAAATATAAAATTAGTTTTGAAAAATAGTTGACGAATAAAAAAAATATGCTATAATTCATATAGTGCTATGAAATATACCCACAGTTGTATAAGCACAATACGCAACTGGAGGGAGGTAAGGTGTGAGCTATGTCAAACGTTATCGTTAAAGAAAACGAAACTCTGGACAGTGCTTTACGCAGATTCAAAAGAAACTGTGCAAAAGCCGGTATTCAGCAGGAGATTCGTAAGAGAGAACATTACGAAAAGCCAAGCGTTCGTCGCAAGAAAAAGTCAGAGGCTGCGAGAAAGCGCAAATTTAAGTAATTATTAAAAGATGTATAAAATAAAAAAGCCATGGTATTCCCTGACGGTTGCCATGGCTTTTCTATGTCTGCGCTTTTATGTCCGCGCTACCGCGGCCGGCTTTCCGATTCTATACCGGGCTTCATGGTCATATAATATATAAATCCGAAACTGTTTAACGATATATCTGGCCTCCGCCGCAGCGATGCCGCATATTGCCGCTACCGCAGCCGGAGGTTTATTTTCGGCAGAGGTGATTTATGAAAAAGCATAACGCCAGAGTCCGACAGACGATGCGGCATTACTTTAAGAAGCCAAAGAGCCGCTCAGAGGCGTCTGTCAGGACGCTGTTTCGGGATTCGCTTCACTATATGAACATTTTTGGCGATCAGGCGCCGACCATGTATCTGTGCGGGAATCAGAGCCTTTATATTGAGCATTATGAAAGTATTCTTGAATATACCGGGGCACGGGTGAAGTTAAAGCTGCCTAAAATGCAGCTTATTCTTGAGGGCAGGGATATTTGCCTGGAATATTTTTCTCAAAATGACGTAAAGATTCGGGGAAAGATCGGGAAAATAACTTTTGAGGAATCGGAGGTTCAAAAAACGGATGAGCCGCTTTAAAAATTTTGCCGGCGGCGCATTAGTGTGTGTATTAAAGGCGCCCTCTGCACAGCGCCTGGCTTCCCCGGAGCGTTTTATGAATCTTTGCCGCAGCCGTTTAATCGAGCTGTCCTTTGTCAGAGAAATTTCAGGCCAGATCGAGTTTACCATTGGATTGAACGATTACCGGAAGCTGCGCCCGGTTGTCCGCAAGTGTCATATGCTTCCTCATATTAAGCGCCGGTACGGGCTGCCGTTTCTTCTCCGAAAAGGCCGCAGGCACAGCGCCTTTTTTGCGGGAATCTGTGCGGCGGTGCTTCTTCTTTTTATATTTTCCGGATTTATATGGAACATTGAGATTAAGGGCAATTACACCCATACAGATGAAAGTCTTATACAATTTATGGAAACGCTGGATGTTTATACGGGACAGCGTAAAGTAAAGATTGATCCGTCGGCCCTGGAGGAGGAGCTGCGTCTGGCTTTTGAGGATATATCCTGGGTCAGCGCGCGTATCGAGGGCACTGTGTTAAAAATCGAACTTAAGGAGGGAACCGTCCGGACACCGGATGCTTCGGGAAAAATCGCCGGAAATGTTACGGCTGCTCAGGCCGGGACGGTGACATCGATCGTGACACGGTCCGGGACGGCGCGGGTATCACCGGGTGATGTGGTGGAAGCCGGGGATGTGCTCATCGAAGGAACCGTAGATATATATAATGACGACGGCACGGTTCAAACGACGCATCCGGTTCACGGTGACGGGGATGTTTATGCCGATATGGTGTATCACTGCGATGATTATTATCCGGCATACCGGACGGTCAAAAATTATATAAAAAAACCGAAATACGCATTGGGACTGGAGCTGTTTGGGCGGCTGTTTATAGCCGGCGATGCTTCATTTGAAGCGCAAAATTATGAAACAACAACCGAAGTGATCAAATACCGGCTGACACCGAATTTTTATTTGCCGCTGCGGCTTTATAAAATAACTGCCCGGGCTTATGAGCCGGTCCGGGAGGACTATACGGCGCAGGAGCTGGAGCAGTTAGGCGAGGCGGCCATCCGGCGGCGCCTTACAATGCTTGAGTCTGACGGCGCACAGATTTTAAGTCACAGCTTAAAAACAGAAATCGGAGACGGCTATTATCATGTCAGCGGTGATATTATCATGAATGGATCCATCGGTACGTTTGTCCCGGCAGAAGGCTCCGGGAATATACAGGAGTCTGACGGCGCAGGCAGGATTGAACCCGAAATGGATGATGGAGAAGCCGGCCTGCCTTGACGCCGCCGTACAGGGCTGATAAAATGAATGATAACGATAAAATAACTGAGGTGAATGTATGTACGGGAATTTATCACATTTTGACCAGGCCGGCAATGCGGTTATGGTAGATGTTTCCGAAAAGGCTGTAACCCGGCGGACGGCCGTGGCCGGCGGCTCGATTTTTGTCAATGCCGATGTAATGGCCGCCGTTGTTTCAGGAACGTCTAAAAAAGGAGATGTCCTTGGTGTGGCCCGTGTGGCCGGGATTATGGCAGTGAAAAATACGTCGATGATCATCCCTATGTGCCACACACTTTTAATTAATAAATGCAGCATTGATTTTAAGGTTGATGAGCAGGCGTTAAGGATCGACGCGGTCTGCACCGTGAAGGTTGACGGAAAGACCGGCGTTGAGATGGAGGCGCTTACCGGTGTCAGCGCGGCACTGCTGACAATCTATGATATGTGTAAGGCGATTGACCGCTCGATGACCATCGGGCAGATACGCCTTTTGGAAAAGACCGGCGGAAAGAGCGGTACTTATCGTGCGCAGCCGCAGACCGCCGTGACAGATACAGATGAAGCGGCCGGAAGCCAGCCGGAGCAAAAGGCTGGAGACAGCCCGGAGCATTGCGGCAGGACCGGCCGTCTGCCTGACTGTAAAAGCTTTGACGGCCAGATGGGAGATGCAAATACGCGATGAAAGATGCTTTTGGAAGAACGATTGATTATCTGAGGGTGTCGGTGACGGACCGGTGCAATCTGCGGTGTGTGTACTGTATGCCTGAGGATGGCGTGCCGGCGCTGGAACACAGGGAGATTCTCACCTTCGAGGAGATCGTGCATATCTGCCGGATTGCAGGCCGGTTGGGGATAAAGAAGATCAAGCTGACCGGAGGGGAGCCTCTGGTGCGAAAAAATCTGGACGTTTTGGTAGCTGCGCTTAAAGCGCTTCCGACCGTAACGGCCGTGACCTTAACAACCAACGGCGTTTTACTGAAACGCCAGCTTCCAAAGCTTTTATCCGCGGGGCTGGATGCGGTCAATATCAGCTTAGATACGCTGGATGAACAGGTATATAAAAGCATTACCCGCAGGGACTGCTTTAAAGACGCTCTGGATGGCCTTTTTGCAGCGGTCAGGGCTAAGCCCCGCCTCACTGTTAAAGTCAACTGCGTGCCCTGCGGGGAGGATGCCGCTCAGCTGACGGCCATAGCCTCGCTGGCCAGGGATTATCCGGTACATGTCCGTTTTATTGAGATGATGCCCATTGGGCTGGGACAGCAGTGTTTGCTGTGTACGCAGCAGCAGGTCATGGATATACTTAAGAAGGCATACGGACCTATGGAGCCCGCTGATAAAGTATCGGGAAACGGCCCGGCCAGCTATTACAAAATCCCGGGTTTTTTGGGAAAAATCGGTTTTATCAGTGCCGTCAGCCACCGGTTTTGCGATGGCTGCAACCGTGTACGCCTGACGGCGGACGGCTATTTAAAAACATGCCTGCAGTATGATACCGGTGTCTCCCTAAAAGCGCTGCTGCGCGGCGGAGCCGGTGATGACGCACTGAAGGCGGCGTTAAGCGCGGCGATTATGCAAAAGCCGGCGGGCCATCATTTTGGCCGGGACAATAGCGGGGAAATGCCGGATAATGATAAAGCGCAAAAGCTGTCGGATGAGCGGCTGGCGATGTTTCAGATTGGAGGTTGAACAGATGAACAATAAGCGGATGAAGGTGGCGGTCATTACATCCAGCGATTCGGGTTACCGGGGTGAGCGCGAGGATTTAAGCGGCGCACTTATTGAAGAATTGATGACCGAAAACGGATACGAGGTGTGCAAACGGCTGCTTTTGCCGGATGAGCGTGCAATACTGTCACAGGCGATGGCCCGTATTGCGGATGAGGGGAGCGCATGTCTGATTTTAACGACCGGGGGAACCGGATTTTCGCCGCGGGACTGTATGCCGGAGGCGACGATGGATATTGTTGAGCGCAATGTTCCGGGAATACCCGAGGCGATGCGCGCATATAGTATGACGCTGACAAAACGGGCCATGTTAAGCCGGGCTGCGGCCGGCATACGAAAACAGACGCTGATTATTAACCTTCCCGGAAGCCCGAAGGCCGTTAGAGAATGTCTGGAATATATTTTGCCACAGCTTCGGCACGGACTTGAGATCATGCTTGGACTGACCGGAAACTGTGCCGAAAAACAGGAGGAAAATGCGTGAAACAGATTGATACAAAGGATGCGGTTGGCCATGTACTGTGCCACGATATTACACGGATTGTGAAGGATGTTGTGAAGGATACACCCTTTCGTAAAGGACATGTTGTGACCGAAGACGATATTCCGGTGCTTTTGTCCCTGGGAAAGACCCACCTTTATGTGTGGGAAAATGATGACACAAAGTACCATGAAAATGAAGCCGCGGAAATCTTATACGAAATATGTAAAAATGACCATATGGAGCGTACACAGGTCCGGGAAGGAAAAATTGAACTGCTGGCCGGCTGCGACGGAGTATTTACGGTAGATGTAGGGCGTCTGGAGGATATTAACAGTATTGACGAAATTATGATCGCTACGCGCCACAATTATTCTGCGGTGCGCAAAGGGGACAAGCTTATTGGGACACGGGTTATCCCGCTGGTAATCGATAAACAGCGGATGGAAGAAGCCAGGGCTGCCGCCGGGGATATGCCGCTGGCCTGCCTGCACCCCTACCGGCCGCTTAAATGCGGGATCGTCACAACCGGCAATGAGGTGTATACCGGGCGGATCAAAGATACATTTACACCGGTAATCGAAGATAAGCTGAAGTTATACGGCCTTTCGGTTTGTGGTCATAAAATATGTGATGACGATATAACTCAGATCACGTCTGCAATCCTGGAGTTAAAAGCGTGCGGTGCAGATATGATTGTGTGCACCGGAGGAATGAGCGTAGATCCGGACGACCGCACGCCGGGAGCGATCAAAGCGACCGGGGCCCGGATTGTTACTTATGGTGCCCCGGTGCTGCCGGGAGCCATGTTTTTACTGGCCTATATGGATGACGGTACTCCGGTTATGGGGCTTCCGGGCTGCGTTATGTATTCAAAAGCCACAGTGTTTGACCTGATCCTGCCAAGGATTGCCGCAGGAATTAAGGTGACAAAACGTGATATTGTAAAGCTTGGCTGCGGCGGTCTGTGCCTTGGGTGTGATTCATGCCATTATCCGCAGTGCAGCTTTGGAAAGGGCTGCTGACCGTTTGGAGGGTTTTATTTATGAATCGTAAAAAACATAAGGATAATATTTCTCTGGAGGAGGCAGTGGATCTGCTGCGCAGCGTATGCGCGCCGAGGAAAGAAACTTTGCAGGTGTCTTTGGCGGAAGCTTGTGGGGCCGTGCTGGCAGAGGATATATACGCGCCCATTAGCCAGCCGCCTTTTGACCGGGCTCCGGTGGATGGCTATGCTGTTTTATCAGAAGATATTTGCAGGGCCAGCAGGTCGGCTCCTGTCAGCCTTGAAGTGATTGGCCAGGTCAACGCCGGGGATGCCTTCAGGGGCCATGTATCGTCCGGGCAGGCGGTGCGCATTATGACCGGCGCGCCGATCCCGCCGGGCTGTGATGCATGCGTGCGCCAGGAAGATACGGATTACGGTGAAGATCGTGTTCAGATTTATGTGCCGTGCCAGGCCGGTGATAATTACTGCCGGGCCGGTGAGGATTTTGTTCAGGGGCAGAAGCTTTTGACGGCCGGGACACGGCTGGGCGCCACTGAGATCGCCCTGCTGGCACAGATGGGGCTTGAGTCGGTACCGGTGTTTAAAAAGCCGGCGGTCGCCCTGTTTACCACCGGGGATGAGCTGATCGCCCCGGGAACGCCGCTTACGCCGGGGAAAATATATAACAGCAATCTTTTCGGCCTGCGTGCCCGTATGCAGGAGCTTGGGATTAAGCTTGTGCAGGCCGGCCACCTTCCCGATGAGCCTGAAAGCGCGGCAAAAAGTATTGCTCAGGCGGCGCTTTTGGCCGATATGATTGTGACGACCGGCGGCGTCAGCGTCGGTAAAAAGGATATTATGCATGATGTACTGGATATACTCGGGGCACGTCAGCTTTTCTGGGGCATTGCCATGAAGCCGGGAATGCCTGCTCTGGCTGCGGTGATCGGAAATACGCCGCTGATTGGGCTGTCCGGAAATCCTTTTGGCGCCCTGGCAACGTTTGAGCTTTTAGTCCGGCCGGTGCTGGCATGGATGGGGCGGGATGATGCCCTTTGCACCCGCCGCATTGCAGCGGTGCTTGACCATCCGTTTCCAAAGGAGAGCAGATGCCGGAGATTTGTGCGGGCACATTACAGTGATGGATGTCCAGGCGGCCGGGTCACATTGCCAGAGGGCTCCCATTCGTCCGGAATACTTACATCCATGCGGCACTGCAACTGCCTGATCGACATCCCTGCGGGATCGCCGCCGCTGACACCGGGAACGCTTGTGGATGTGATCCTTTTGCAAAAATATACGGAGCCGTAGGAGGGAGACTGTGCAGAAAAAATGTATGATCGCTGTGTGCGGCGTGAAAAATTCAGGAAAGACGACACTGATCGAGCGGCTTCTGCCAAAGCTTTCGGCATTGGGCATTAAGACGGCGGTGATTAAGCATGACGGTCATGATTTTGAGGCTGATGTGCCGGGAACGGACAGCTACCGGCATTTTGCCGCCGGCGCCTGCGGCGTAGCCGTCTATTCTTCCGAAAAGGTGAGCATTGTCCGCCGCACCGCAAATGCCACTGCCCAAAAGCTTGCCGAATGTTTTCCGGAGGCGGATATGATCTTATGTGAAGGGCAAAAAAACTCGGATATGCCAAAGCTTGAGGTCGTGCGCCGTGAACTATCGATGCAGCCGGTGTGTCAGGGCCGGGAGGTGCTTGGCTATGTGACCGATGTGCCTTTAAAGGCGCGGCAGGCTGCCGGGTGGAAAGATGCCCTTCCGGTGTTTGGCATGGAGGATACAGACGCTGTCGCTGCCTTTATTGCCGGGTACTGCCGGAGCGTCATGTGATAGAAACAGGCGATCTGTCTTTGATTTATTTGAAACGAACTGATATACATAAACGAGAAGAATAGAGAGGATGTGTGTTCATGGGAAAAGTAATGGCCGTGTGTACCAGTGTACAAAAAGGGACGCAAAAGGTCAATGTCCATGAAGCTTTGTTTGTCCGTGACTGGGGGATTAAAGGCGATGCCCACGCAGGAAAATGGCACCGCCAGGTCAGTCTTTTATCACTGGAAAAGATCGAGGCGTTCCGGGCCAGGGGCGCACAGGTCGAATTTGGAGCCTTTGGGGAAAACCTTGTTGTTTCCGGCTATGATTTCAGAAATCTGCCTGTGGGGACTGTGTTTGAATGTAATGATGTTGTTTTGCGCATGACCCAGATCGGCAAAGAATGCCATAACGGATGTGAGATTTATAAAGTGATGGGCGACTGCATTATGCCCAGAGAAGGCGTATTTTGCGAGGTTCTTCATGGCGGAACGATACGGGAAGGCGATACATTTGTAAAAAAGGAGGAGCCCAGATGAAAAAATATATGGCACTGCTCCTTGGCGGCACGATAGTGCTGACGATGGCCGCCTGCCAGACGGGCGGCAAAGGAGAAACAAAGGAAAGTGCCGTACCGGCGGCAGCAGACAGCAGCGTTAAGACTCCGGCGGCAGAAGAGCCGGTGGAGCTGACGGTGTTTGCCGCAGCGTCCCTGACTGAAACGCTGAATGAAATTGCCGGGCTTTATAAAGAAGTGGCGCCGAATGTATCCATCGTTTATACGTTTGATTCGTCGGGAACGCTGGCAACACAGATTGCCGAAGGGGCAGACTGTGATCTTTTTATTTCCGCAGCGCAAAAACAGATGAATCAGATCGATCAAAACGGCGGTGAGGATAACACAGACGGTCTGGATTTTGTACTTGAGGATACCCGCATTGACCTGCTTGAAAATAAAGTTGTTCTTGTCACTGCCGATAATAGCGATGCCGGAATTAAGTCATTTGAGGATATTGTTTCAGACCGGCTTGAGCTTTTATGTATTGGCAATGAGGACGTGCCGGTGGGCGATTATTCCTTAAAAATACTGGATTATCTCGGGACAAGCGCGCAGGAGCTTGAAGCTCAGGGAAAACTGACCTATGGTTCAAACGTCAAAGAAGTGACAACTCAGGTGTCGGAAAGTGTTGTGGACTGCGGTATTATTTATGCTACGGATGCATTTTCGGCCGGACTGACGCCGGTGGATAAGGCCACGGAGGAAATGTGCGGTCAGGTTATTTATCCTGCAGCGGTGATGAAAAATTCATCACACATAGAGGAGGCAAAAGCCTTTCTTAAATATTTGCAGTCGGATGAGGCGGCCGCAGTTTTTGAGCATGTGGGCTTTACGCCGCTGACATAAAAAGCAGGAAGGGTGCGGCAGAAAATGGATTGGTATCCTTTATATAATTCTTTAAGAATTGCGGCAGTCTCGACCATTGTTGTATTTTTTTCAGGGATTTTTGCAGCCTATTATGTCGCCCGTCTGCCCCGGCTGTTAAAGGGCATCCTGGATGTGCTTCTGACATTGCCTCTTGTGCTGCCGCCGACGGTTGTGGGCTATTTTATTTTGCTGGTTTTAGGGCCGAGACATCCGGCAGGCGCGCTGTTTCTTGAGCTGTTTGACGTAAAGCTTGTGATGACCTGGTATTCCGGCATATTCGCGGCGGTTGTTGTGGCCTTCCCGCTGATGTACCGCACAGCCCGGGGCGCCTTTGAAAGCTTTGACCAGACACTTGCATATTCCGGTCAGACGCTTGGACTGTCCAATACATATATTTTCTGGCGTATACGGATGCCGGCCTGCCGCCAGGGGATTCTTGCCGGTACCGTACTGGCCTTTGCCCGTGCCCTTGGAGAATACGGGGCGACAAGCATGGTTGCCGGGTATACGCCCGGCCGGACAGCAACGATCTCAACGACGGTGTATCAGCTCTGGCGCACGAATGACGATGCGCTCGCTATGAAATGGGTGCTTGTGAATCTGGGGATTTCAGCGGTTGTGCTGCTGGCGGTCAATTTCCTTGAAAGGAAGGAACGATAATGTCTTTGCAGGTGGAAATTTACAAGGATTTTGGAAAGTTTAAGATGGATGTGGAATTTGAGGCGGAAAATGAAGTGCTGGGCCTGCTTGGCGCTTCGGGATGCGGCAAAAGTATGACGCTTAAATGTATCGCCGGTATTGTGACGCCGGACCGGGGAAAAATCGTGGCCGATGGCGTGACCTTATTTGATTCCCAAAGACATATCAATCTTTCGCCCCAGAAGCGTCATGTCGGTCTGCTGTTTCAAAATTATGCCCTGTTTCCCAATATGAGCGTGGCCCAAAATATCCGAACCGGCTGCCGTCGGAGCCGGATGGGGCGTCTGGAAGCGAAAAAGACGGTTGAACGAATGATGGATAAGCTTCATCTGAACGATGTGGCGCACCTGCGCCCGGCACAGCTTTCCGGCGGGCAGCAGCAGAGAGCGGCACTGGCACGCATCCTTGTTTCAAAACCACGGATTCTGATGCTTGATGAGCCGTTATCGGCGTTGGATGCGTATTTGCGCTGGACGGTTGAGGCGGAGCTTGCCGGTATTTTAGAGGATTATGGTCAGACGGCGCTTTTTGTATCCCATGAGTGCGGCGAAGTCTACCGGCTTTGCGACCGTGTGTGCGCCATGGCGGAAGGAAGGGCTGCCCGGCCGGTGCCGGCCGCCCAGATGTTTTTGAAGCCCGAAAGTATTTCAGCGGCATTGCTGTCCGGGTGTAAAAATATTTCCAGAGCCCGACGGCTTTCCAAGCATACGCTCCTGGCGCTGGACTGGGGGATTACCCTCTGGTCCGGGCGGGAAGTGCCCGCGACGCTTCAGGGTGTTGGAATACAGGCATATGATCTTACTCCCGCTCCCTCCTGCGAAGCGGATGCCCGCGCGAAAGCAAAAGCAGGCACAGGCCATCATCAGGCGGCTGGTGAAAAAGCAGGCACAGACCATCATTGGGCGGCCGGTGAAAAAGCGGGCTCCGGTGCCGCGGCCGAAACAAAAAATGTATTTTGCTGTGAGATACAGCGGCGCATGGAAGAACCCGCGCAGGATATTTATATCCTCCGTCTGTGTAATGCAAAGAATATGCGCCTGGCTGACGGCGGGAAGCTGAGAATGGACCGGGATAAAGCGCTGAGGCTTTCAAAGCAGCCGGGGCAGAGCGTGCACATTAAAATTGATGATGAAAAGCTGATGTTTTTCAGTCATTCATAATAATTGGGCATCGGTGTGGCGGGATAGTCGCCCAGCATATTTAAAACATAGGGCCATTTGCCGTCATCCTGAATGATAAAGCCGTATATGATACCCATATGTCGGTGCCAGTGGCGGAATTGTCCAAGAATCAGACAAAAACGGGAAAATTCACAGCCTTCTGGCGTCCGGGACAGATCCGCATCGGTTAATATCTGTACATAATTTTCGATCTTTTTTTGAATTGCATCCAGATAGTTTTCAATTTGCGTTTTTTCAATGCTCTCTGTATCCGGCACAATATTCAGGTCATTTAATCCCGGCATATGAAAGGGAGGATCCTGATAGGTTGTATCACATGGATTGATGAACCAGCGATCCATGGAATACAGTGTGTGGTAAACGTATTTCCACATGGGAATGTCATCATAACGTTTAGTCCAAAGACAATCCGGAATGCATTGGATCAGATTTTTTGTTTCCCATAATGCCCGTTGGGTCAGAAAACGGATATCATCACATAACATATGAAACATCTCCTTATTCTTTAAGTGATAATACGATTATAACAGGTGAAAAAATAGGTGTAAATGGCAGACGGTTATTTGCCCAAATTGTGTAAAATACAAGGTCTTGCACAATTTTGGGAATGGTGCTAAAATTTTCTCTGGATTTAGAAATGGAGGAAAAACAGTGAAAAAGCACAAATTTGAGATCGATATGTGTCACGGGTCGATCATGGATAAACTGATTTCATTTTCGCTGCCGCTGATGCTCTCAAGTATTTTACAGCTGATGTTTAATGCAGTGGATATTATCGTTGTGGGAAGATTTGAGGGGAGCTCGGCGCTGGCGGCAGTCGGTTCGACGACGGCGCTGATTAATATTTTTACAAATCTTTTTATTGGCGTTTCTCTCGGCGCGAATGTGCTGTCTGCCCGTTATTATGCGGCAGGACAGGATAAAGAAATGTCTGAGGCGGTACATACGGCGATTTCGCTGGCACTGCTGAGCGGAATTCTTATGGCGTTTGTGGGCGTTGCTATGGCCCGTCCGGCTCTGGCACTTATGGGAACGCCAACGGATGTCATTGGACAGTCGTCGTTATATATGCGGATATATTTTCTTGGAATGCCCTTTTTTATGCTTTATAATTATGGCGCGGCGATTTTGCGCGCTGTGGGTGATACAAAACGTCCGCTGTTATTTTTATTTGCCGCCGGTATGGCTAATGTCGTGCTGGATCTTTTGCTTGTTATTGTCATCCCGCTAGGCGTTGCCGGTGTGGCTATTGGCACGGTAACCTCTCAGATGATTTCATGTATACTGGTATTGCGCTGTCTGTGTAAATCGGAGAGCAGTTACAGGCTGCACTTTTCCCGGCTGCGCATCCGCAAGCTTTATCTGATCCGTATTTTTCAGGTGGGAATACCTGCCGGTATTCAAAGTACAGTCATTAATTTTTCCAATGCGCTTTTGCAGTCATCAGTCAACTCATTTGGTTCTACTGCTATGGCAGGATATACGGCGGCCAATAATGTCCTTGGCTTTTTGTATGTGGCGGTAAATGCCATTACTCAGGCGTGCATGAGCTTTACAAGCCAGAATTTCAGCGTAGGAAAGCATAAGCGGATGGACCGTGTGCTGGCAGACTGCATGATTCTGTCGGTGGGTGCCGCGCTGATTTTAGGTGTCGGCGCCTATGTGTTTGGCCCTCAGGTGCTTGGAATTTATACGTCTGATCCGGATGTCATTACCTGTGGTATGGAGATCGTATCGATCACGACTGTGCCTTATTTTCTCTGCGGTATCATGGATCTGATACCCGGAGCGCTGCGCGGGATGGGGCGTTCGACCGTCCCGATGATCCTGTCCATCATCGGGACGGTCGGCATGAGAATCATATGGATTTATGTCTTTTTTCCTCATCACCGGTCGCTGTATTTTCTATTTATTTCTTACCCGGCCTCGTGGATCATTACGATTGTCATGCAGGCGGTCTGCTTTTTCTTTGTGCGGAAGCGTTGTATACGGGATATGCGCGCTGCGGGCCTGATTTCATAAACAGCCTGCGCGCGCAGATCCCTGCCTGTGCAGACAAAAGCCGTCTGAAGCTCATCGCACTTAACAAAAAAAGGTAACCAAAGGCTATTGAAATTACCGCATCAATCCCTTTGATTACCTTTTTTTATGGAGATAGCGAGACTCGAACTCGTGACCTATACGTTGCGAACGTATCGCTCTCCCAGCTGAGCTATATCCCCATGGCCTATATTATACCACGATGACATATAAAAACAAGTAAAAAAATAAAAAAGTCATTAAATTGGTAACGATTCAGCCATCCGCATTTAAAAAAAGGCGAATAGGTTCTTTTTGTTTCATTATAAATATGATATAATTTTTATAACTATTTGCTGTAAAAACGGCTAAGGGAGCCGTACCGGCTGAAAAATGACAGGCACAGGCCGGGGCGCTCTCATTTTCAGAATGAATACAGGAGGTCAGGGGTATGGCAGTGAAGGATTTGCTCGTGCAATTTTTTGATGCTTACCTTGTGCAGAGAAATCTGGAGAAGGCATTGGCGGGATTGTCCGATGAAATCATCAGTCTTGGGACAGGCGTTCAGGAGGTTGCGCTGGACAAGGAGGCACTTAAGCAACTGATGCTTAGTGAATTTGAAAATATTCCCGGCGGTTTTAAATATGAACTTGTCAATTATCATGAGCATCGATACACCGATACGCTTTCCGGCGTGTACTGCGGTGTCAAAACGTCCATGACAGATACTCACGGCACAGATATTGTTTTTGAGACGCGGCTGACACTGACAGCGGCCCAAATCGATGGCGTATGGAAGATCATCAATCTTCATATGTCTGCGCCGTCGGACCAGCAGGAGGGCGAAGAGTTTTTCCCGATCAAGTATGGTCGTCAGGCTGTCGGAAAGCTGGATATGACTGCCGGGAAAAAGCTTGTCGAAATGATGATGTCCATGCTTCCCGGCGGGATTATGGGTGCCTATCTGGAGACAGGGCTGCCGCTTTATATTATCAATGATACGATGCTAAGCTATCTTGGCTACACCTACGAGGAGCTGGTGGAAGAAACCGGGGAGCAGATGCAAAAAATCATTGCGCCGGAGGACTGGGAGCGGGTTGAAAAGACGATCACAACCAGCCTGAAGGACTGCGGTGAATATGATGTCCAGTACCGTGTTGTGCGCAAGGATGGAACGCGGCTGTGGGTCGATGATAAGGGTCACGAGATTCTCACAGAGGACGGACGGCGTGCGATGATCAGCGTGATGCTGGACATCAACGAGAGTATACGCCTTCAGGAAAGGCTCCGGCAGGAAGCGATGGAGGATGCACTGACCGGTATTTTAAACCGCAAGGGCGCCATCGCCGGTATTGAGGAAACGCTGGAACGGAAGCTGCCCGGCGCGCTGCTGCTGATGGATATAGACAATTTTAAACAGCTTAATGACACCTATGGCCACCAGACAGGAGATCAGGTACTTATATTGCTGGCCCGGATCATGAAGCGCTGTTCCCGGGAGGGCGATGTGGCAGCCCGCATCGGCGGCGATGAGTTCCTTTTATATATGCCGGGCTGCTGTCAGGAAAATGTTTTAAAAGACCGGGCAGCCAGTATTTGCGCACTTTTTAAAGAAAGCAGCGCGGTTTATGATCAGGTGGCGCTTTCTGTGAGTATCGGAATTGCAGTGACCGACGGAAGCTCTACCTTTGACAGTCTGTTTAAGCAGGCGGATGACCGTCTGTATGAAGTGAAAAAAAGCGGAAAAGGGAGCTTCCGTTAGTCAACCCGGTTCCGGCGGCTGCGGTACACTTAGTTCCGGCGGCTGCGGTATATCCGGCCCGGCGGCTGCTATGGCAGCCGGACTGGAAGCTCTACCCAAAAAACAGTTTCCTGTTCGGTGCTGTCTGCCCAGACACGGCCCTGATGAAGCTCGGTGATCTTTTTGACAACAGACAGCCCGATGCCTGTGCCTGCCGAGGCGTGGGATGTGTCGCCCTGATAAAACTTGTTAAAAATCCGGGGCTGATCCCGTTCCCCGATTTTGGGGCCGTTGTTGGCGATGGAAACCCGTATCGTTTCCGGCCGCTCATAGATGCGGACGTTGATCTGGCCGTTTTCCGGGGCAAATTTAATGGCATTATCTAAAAGATTGATCCAGACCTGGCGCAAAAGCTCTTCGTTTGCGCAGACCATATGTTCGCTGAATCCGCAGGAGGGCTGTATGTTTTTTGCAGCCCATTTTTTTTCGAGCAGCAGTACGCATCGGCGGAGCTGCTCAGAAAGGTTAAAGCGGGTGACGTTTGTAAGGATATTTTGATTTTCCACCTTGGTCAGATTGAGCACATTGGTAGCCATAGCGGACAGCCTTCCGGATTCCTGTTCAATGATCGTTAAATATTCCTTTGTCTGTTCCTCCGGAAGATTGCCCTTTAGCAGCAGCCGGGCAAAGCCGTAAATTGATACGATCGGCGTTTTAAATTCATGGGAAAAATTATTTATAAAATCTGAGCGGAGCATTTCTGTGTTTTCCAGCTCCTCTGCCAGCGTATTAAAGCTGTCCGCCAGAGCTTTTCCGGCTTTGCGTTCTCCAAAATATAACCGTGTCCGGTAATCGCCCCCGGCCAGACGGTTTAAAGCCTGGATCATCCGGCTTAACGGCTTAAGGGAAACCTTGAAGATGACAAAGGAAATGACCGTGCCCAAGAGAATACTGGCCGCTGCAAATTCTACAAGGATAAAGATCAGGCCAGTCTTTTCCGTGGGTGCAAAGTGGAAAAACGGAAGACGGCCGATCAGGTATACAAAGGCGACCGCGAGGAGCATTGTGGCGACCATCACAAAAAAAGCAATGACCGTGACGATGAATACAAGAGGCGGTCTTTTTTTCACAGAATGGCGTTCCTTTTTCGTATGTGTCATTTTTTCACCGCCCTGTAACCAAGTCCGCGCACGGACTGGATTTCAAATTCCGGCCATCCTTCAAAACGCTTCCTCAGCCGTCCGACATGGACGGTAACGGTTTCCCAGCCGGTATCGCTGTCAACACCCCATATTTCATCCATCAGCTGAATACGGGTAAAAATCTGTCCGGGATAAGACAGCAGCTTATATAGCAGGAGAAATTCCTTCTGGGGAAGCTCCAGCATCTGTCCGTGTCCGGTGACCGTCATGGCGTCATAATCCAGGGTGACCTCGCCGATCACGATCTTTTTTTCACTGACGATCTTGGCGCGCCGCAGCAGCGCCCGGATGCGCAGAAGCATTTCCTCTTCATCCACCGGCTTTGTCATATAATCATCCGTACCTACAAGAAAGCCTTTCTTTTTATCTGCCGGAAGCTGTTTGGCAGAAATCATGAGGATCGGAACGGTATCTGCGGCTTCCCGAAGCTCCCGGGTCAGTTCATAACCATCCATTTCCGGCATCATCACGTCAAGAACGATCAGATCGATATGTCTTTGCTTCATGATATTTAATGCGTCAATGCCATTTCGGGCGAGTGAGACAGTATAACCGGCATCCTCAAGAACCGCCTGTAAATATCTGCGCGTATTTGTATCATCATCTGTGACTAAAATGTGAAACATCGCTCTCCACCTCCGTTGTTTATTTTCAGTTTATTTTTCTGCTTTATAGTAAAATAAAATATAAAAAAAAGCAAGGAAATCCCCACAAGGGGATACCATTATGCCATGTCTTGCATGGCAAAAGCAGGGAAATCCGCAAGGGATACCATTATGCCGGCAAAGCACGGCAAAAACAAGGAAATCCCACAAGGGGATACCATTATGCCGGCAAAGCACGGCAAAAACAAGGAAATCCGCAAGGGATACCATTATGCCATGCCTTGCATGGCAAAAAATAAGGAAATCCCGTCAAGGAAAGGAGCAGTTTTATGCTAAAGCTTTTGAAAAAGTTTACAAAGGTCGAATGGTCTGTTTCTTTAGCTGCACTGGTGTTTATTGTGATGCAGGTATGGATGGACCTGACGATCCCCGACTACATGTCGGAAATTACAACATTGGTTCAGACTCAGGGCAGCGCTATGAGCGATATTCTGATCGCCGGGGCAAAAATGCTGGCCTGCGCTCTTGGCAGCTTTGCCGCCTCGGCCTGTACGGTCGTATGTGCCGCAAGGATCGCCGCAAATTTTTCCGCCAATCTCAGGGCGGATTTGTTCAACCAGGTACAGTCCTTTACGATGGCTGAAATTGGAAAGTTTTCCACAGCCAGTCTGATCACCCGTTCCACAAACGACGTGATGCAGGTACAGATGCTGATCGTCATGGGACTTCAGGTGCTTTTAAAGGCGCCGATTACGGCAGTGTGGGCGATTGCCAAAATTGCCGGAAAAAGCTGGCAGTGGACCTTTAGCACCGGCGTTGCCGTGGTCGTTTTGCTGCTGATTGTAGGTATCTGTGTGATTGTGGCAATGCCAAAATTCCGCCTGCTGCAAAAGCTCACCGATGATATTAACCGTGTTACCCGCGAAAACCTTACCGGTCTGAATGTCATCCGCGCATATAATGCGCAGGATTATCAGGAAAAGAAATTTGAAGCTGCCAATCACCGTCTGACATCAACCCAGCTGTTTGCCAACCGGACAATGGCCTTTATGATGCCGGGCATCCAGCTTGTCATGAACGGTCTGTCTCTGGCTGTCTACTGGATTGGCGCTTACCTTGTAGACAGCGCTCAGGGCGCCGGAAAGCTGACTGTCTTTTCAGATATGATCGTCTTTTCCCAGTATGCTATGCAGGTCGTGATGTCCTTTATGATGCTTGTCATTATTCTTGTGATTTTTCCAAGAGCATCAGTGGCTGCAAAGCGTATCAATGAAGTGATTGATACCCGTCCAAGTATTAAAGACCCGAAAAATCCGGCTGCGGCCTCCGGCCTTAAAGGAGAGGTGGAGTTTCGCGATGTCTCTTTTAGATACCCGGATGCGGACGGCGACATGCTTGAGCATATTTCATTTTCCGCGCACAAAGGCGAAACAGTGGCTTTAATTGGTGCCACCGGCTGCGGCAAGAGTACAGTGATCAATCTGATCCCGCGTTTTTATGATGCCACCCAGGGGCAGGTGCTTGTGGACGGCGTTGATGTGCGGGAATATGATCAGAAGGAGTTGCGCAATAAGATCGGTTATGTATCACAGAAAGCAACGCTGTTTTCAGGAACTGTGCGCAGCAATGTCGCTTTTGGAGACAACGGCCGTGAGGATTTCCCGGATGAGGATATTGTCAATGCCGTTTACACAGCTCAGGCCAATGAGTTTGTAGAAAAAATGGATCAGACCTATGACGGCTATATTGCCCAGGGCGGTTCCAACCTTTCCGGCGGACAAAAGCAGCGTCTGTCCATTGCCCGTGCGGTATGCCGGCGGCCGGAAATTTTTATCTTTGATGACTCCTTCTCAGCACTGGACTATAAGACAGACCGTGTGCTTAGGGAGGCTCTGAAAAAAGACTGCGGGGATGCCACCCGGATTATTGTTGCTCAGCGTATCGGTACGATCAGGGATGCCGACCGGATCATCGTATTATCGGATGGTAAAATTGCCGGTATGGGTACCCATGACGAGCTGATGAAAAATTGCGAGGTTTATCAGCAGATTGCACTTTCGCAGCTTTCAAAGGAGGAACTGGCATAATGGAAAATCATAAATATACATCCGCCCGGGGCCGCGGCGGCCATGGTCCCGGCATGAATCACAGACCCGGAGAAAAAGCCAGGGATTTTACAGGTACATGGAAAAAGCTGATCAGCTATTGTAAACGCTATATGATCCCGGTGATCATTGCTGTGCTATGTGCAGCGGGCGGTACGATCTTTACACTGATCGGACCGGATAAGCTGTCGGATATGACGGAGGTGATCACCGCAGGTCTTATGGGCAGTGTCGATCTTGAGGCCGTGGGGCGGATCGGTCTGACGCTTGTTGCTTTTTATCTGTGCAGTATCGTCCTGTCGTTTACACAGCATTTTATTATGACAACGATCTCACAGCTCGTATCTCAGCAGATGCGCAGTGATATTACAAAAAAGATCAACCGCCTGCCTATGGGCTTTTACAGCAAAACCTCCCACGGTGATATTCTCTCCCGTGTGACCAATGATGTGGATATGATCTCCATGTCGTTAAACCAGAGCGTTGGTATGCTTGTATCGGCAATCACACTGTTTATCGGTTCGCTGCTGATGATGCTTATCACAAATGTGATCATGGCTCTGACGGCAATCGTTGCAATCTTTATCGGCTTTGCTCTGATGCGTCTGATCACCGGCCATTCTCAGAAATACTTTGCCCGCCAGCAGAGACATTTAGGTGAATTAAACGGACATATTGAGGAAATTTATTCCGGCCATACGGTTGTCAAGGCTTATAATGACGAAGAAAATGCAAAGCATACGTTTGATGAGATGAACGGAAATCTGCGTCAGAGTGCATTCCGTGCGCAGTGTCTGGCCGGTCTGATGCAGCCGCTGATGATCTTTATCGGTAATCTCGGCTATGTATCCGTCTGTGTTATGGGCGCTGTGCTGACGATGAATGGCACGATCGGCTTTGAGGTGATCGTAGCGTTTATGATGTATGTGCGCTTTTTCACGCAGCCGCTTTCCCAGATCGCCCAGGCAATCCAGTCACTTCAGTCCGGTGCCGCCGCAGGCGAGCGTGTTTTTGAATTTCTTGAAGCACAGGAAATGGAAGATGAAAGCGGCAAAACCGGACATCTTGAAAAATGTACTGGCCATGTGGAATTTGACCATGTGAAATTCGGCTATGACCCGGATAAGATCATTATCCATGATTTTTCCGCCAAGGCAGAGCCCGGGCAAAAGATTGCCATTGTTGGGCCGACCGGCGCCGGAAAGACGACACTTGTAAATCTTTTAATGCGTTTTTACGAGATACAGGGCGGAGACATCCGCATTGACGGTATTTCGACCAGACGCCTAAAACGCGAGGATGTGCACGCCCAGTTCTGTATGGTTTTGCAGGATACATGGCTGTTTGAGGACACTGTCCGTGAAAATCTGATCTACTGTACAAAGGATGCGGATGATGATAAAATGAAAGCAGCATGTAAGGCTGTGGGCCTGGATCATTTTATCCGCACATTACCTCACGGATATGATACTGTTTTAAATGATCAGCTGAATCTGTCACAGGGGCAGAAGCAGCAGCTGACTATTGCCAGAGCGATGATCGCAGATAAACCGATGCTGATCCTCGATGAGGCGACAAGCTCTGTGGATACCCGGACAGAGCTTGTCATCCAAAATGCCATGGATGCACTGATGAAAAACCGTACGTCCTTTGTGATCGCCCACCGGCTGTCAACGATCAAAAACGCAGACCTGATTCTTGTACTTAAAGACGGCGATGTCATTGAAAGCGGCACGCACCAGCAGCTTTTAGATCAGGGCGGCTTCTATGCGGATTTGTATAACAGTCAGTTTGACCAGGCGTCTTAATGAAGCGTTCCCTTTGAGGAACTTTCGCGCCAGGCGGGCCGCTTGCATAAGCGGCAGATGTTCGCTCCGACGCTTTGGGAAGGAGAGATTTGAATGAAATGCAGCTATTTAGCTATTGAACGGGAATATGGCAGCGGCGGCACAAAAATTGCCCGCCGTCTGGCCGAGGTATGCAAAATCCCATGCTATGGCCCCGAAATTCTTGAGGCGGTTTCCAAAAAGAATGATGTCTCCGTAGACCGGATTCAAAAATATGAAGAGACGGCTACGGGAAGCTTTCTGTACACCATTTTTATGATGAGCCAGGCAGGCGCCGGGGATTCTGATATGCTCACAAAGGAAGGCCACGTTTTTGCTGATGAGCAGCAGGAAATACGCCGTCTGGCCGCAGGCGGGCCGGCCATTTTTCTGGGACACTGTGCGGCGGGCGCTCTTCACAATTACCGGGGCGTTGTGAAAGTGTTTATCCGTGGCGGGAGTGATGAAAAGAAAAAGCGAATCATGGCGGACTACGGCATTGACGAAAAAAATGTTGAGAGTGTCCGCAAACGCTATGATAATAAGCGTTCCAAATATTTTTATGCCAATACGGCAAAGCGCTGGAACGATATGAAAAATTATGATATTGTTCTGGACTCCTCACGCCTTGGAATCGAGGGCTGTGTGGATGTATTAAAGGGCCTGTTTTTAACCGGGCGCGATTTGAATAGATAAGCTGACCGGCACATGGATTTTTAGGATGGCAGCCGGAATGCAGAAGAAGGATGGCAGACCCCTTCCTTATAGAAATGGAAGGGTCTGCTGTCCTTTTATTGTTGTGGCATCAAGATAGCTCTTTTGCACACCCTGGATGATATGGTCTTGCGGATGCACATGGCCAAGAAGCAGGGGAGAAGCAGGGTCATGGCGTTTATAGTTTTCAAGGGCTTTTCCGGGGCTTTGATTGGCATAACAATATCTGCACCCGTTTGGACATGTATCATAGGCGCCAATATCGCGGCTTTCGATACAGTGACAGCCTTTTCGCATCCCTTTGTGCCGGAGCTGCTTAAATGTAAGATTATTGGCCCGGCCTAAAATATCCAGTGTGACACAGCCGGATGGTGCGATGCCATAGCGGCTGTAATCCCCATGTGTACCGCAGGTCTGGATGGAAAGCTTATATTTTTGCGCGATGGCACCAAGCCCCTGGGCTAAAGTATTTCGAT
>CASFBR010000084.1 GCA_949292795.1 uncultured Eubacteriales bacterium | reverse complement strand
GGGATACCATTATGGCCTTAAAGGGCAGGCCAAAAAGGAGGAAATATGGAGAAGAAACCAAATGTAATTCTGATGTTTATTGACGATCTGGGGTATGGGGATTTATCGTGCTTTAATGAAAATTCCAAATTAAAGACAACGAATATTGATGCCTTAAGTGACTGCGGTATCCGGCTGACGGACTGCCATTCCACATCCGCTTTGTGTACGCCGTCCCGCTACGGGCTGCTTACCGGACGCTATAACTGGCGGTCCCGCCTGAAGCAGAGCGTGCTTCCCGGCGGCGCAGACCCGCTCATTGAAAACGGACGCAGGACGCTGGCAACGATGTTTAAGGAGCACGGCTATTACACAGCCGCTGTGGGCAAATGGCACCTGGGACTTGGCTGGGAGCGCAAAGCTTTCGACGGCAGCGAATACGGTATTGCCGATGAGGTTCAGGAGAAATTAAAGGTGCCCGGAGCCGCCGGATTTTTGCTGGACGGCATGAATATTGATTTTACAAAGCCGCTGAAGATAAGCCCCAACGACTTCGGCTTTGATTATTTTTATGGCACTGCGGCGTCTCTTGACCAGCCGCCGTACACCTATATTGAAAACCGAACCGTGCTTTCGGTGCCGGATCATGTGACCGGCGTATTTCCATTAGACCGCACCGGGGCGACCCAGCAGGAACTGTGGCAGAGAGGCCCGGCGGCGCCGGATTATGATTTTGAAAAGGTTATCGAGGACATGAACGACAAGGTGCTGGAGATCATCGACAGCCGTGCCGGGGAGTCGGAACCCTTTTTCCTTTATTATCCCACCCATGCCGTTCACGGCCCGCTGCTTCCTCCGGAAGGCTTTAAAGGAAAGAGCGGCCTGAATGTATACGGCGACATGGTGCTTTATCTGGATTACCTTGTGGGAACTGTGCGGGATAAGCTTAAGGAAAAAGGTATTCTTGAGGATACGATCTTTATTTTTGCCAGCGACAACGGCTGCAGCGGCGTTGCCGATTATCCGTTCCTGACCAGCCACGGCCATAATCCAAGCTATATTTTCCGGGGGAAAAAGACCGATATTTATGAGGGCGGTCACCGGATTCCGGCAATCATTTCCTGGCCGGGACATATGGACGGCGGGAAAGCCTGCGGTCAGATGACCTGCCTGTGTGATTTATATGCTACCTTTGCCCAGATGCTTGGAGAGACCGTGCCGGATAATGCCGGCGAGGATTCCATCAGCATTATGCCGGCCCTCCATGAGGATACGCCGGTGAGACACTCGGTTGTACATTCCTCCGGCGACGGAAGCTTTTCCATCCGTACTCAGGACTGGAAGCTTGAGCTGTGCCGTCACGCCGGAAGCGGTATGAACAGTCCGGTGATCGAGCCAACCACAACGGACGAGGTGCCCTATCAGCTTTATAATCTTAAGGAGGATGTGCGCGAGCAGCACAATGTGGCCGCTCAGCATCCCGATGTGTGCCTTGAGATGGCGAAGGAATTGCTTGAGATCATCAAAAACGGCCGCTCCACGCCGGGAACGCCTCAGGAGAATGCAGGAATGGACTCCTGGAAGCAACTCCAGGATGTGTACGGGATGATGGAGAAGATTGAGAAGAATGCCGGAACCGTTTTGTGATCCGGTTTTGTGAATCCGTATTTCGTGCAGGAATATAAGTAAGCCCCGCACAGCCGGCCAGGAGCGTTTGTTTCCTGACCGGCTGTGCGGGGCTTTAAAAGATTATTTCTGAAAATATTCCCTGGCAAATTCAGTGAATTTTTGTTCCATATCGGTCAGAGGCCTTTTTTCCGGGTAACCTATACACAGGCTGCGAATACATAAAGGCCGATGGATTTTCAGGACCGCAATTCCATCAAGCTCAAGTTCGGACAGACATTTTGACGGCCAGCAGGCAATGCCGTAGTTTAGCCGGATCAGAGCGGTCATTTCCGGATTGCTTTTAACCATATATGAGAAATGCGGAAGAAAACCGGCCTTTTCACAGTAGGGTTGAGTGATTTCCTTCAAAAAACCTGTTTCATTGGCAATAAAATTCCTGTCCTTTAATTCCGTAAGATCAATGGATTTTTTGCCGGCCAGATCTGATTTCTCTGATGTCAGAAGAACGATTTCGTCATCAAATAAATAGCAGCCATTAAGGGTATTTGCGAGCGTTCCGGCATATTGGATCGCAAGCGCGTCAATGGCATCGTTATCTTCAAAAAGCAAATGAAAACGGACAAAAGGATAAAGGGTCTGAAATTGTGTAAATACATCCGCAAAAAGATAGTGGCCGACGTACATACGAATATATATGTTCGGATCTTCCTTGACGGAATCTTTCATTAACTCTTTCTTTGTTTCATCAATGTATTTCAGAATATAATTTGTCCGTTCTAAAAGGAGCTTTCCATGTTCGTTTAACTGAATATGCCGTCCTTTGCGGTCAAAAAGCCGGACGCCTAATTCATCCTCCAGCCGGGCAATGACCTGGCTGAGTGTCGGCTGTGATATATGAAGCTGCCGGGCGGCCCGGGTCATATGCTCACAGACGGCAACCGTATGAAAATATTCTAATTGCAGCAGATTCATGAGGAACCTCCTTTATAGGTTGAAGACTATTAATATATCTATATTATATATTGGACGCAGGACATTTGCAAATATAAAATGAATATATCATTAATCAGGAGGAGGATTTTATGAAAGCGATACTTGTACTTATGGATACGTTCCGTTATGATGCTTTAGAGCTGTGCGGAGGCAATGCAGATCTTCTGCCAAATTTTAAGCGGCTGAAGGATCACTGTGTCAATTATACCTGCCATTATGCCGGGAGTCTTCCCTGTATGCCGGCACGGCGTGAGCTTCATACCGGACGCTACAATTTTATGCACCGGGGCTGGGGGCCTTTGGAGCCCCAGGATGATTCCATGCCGGAGCTGTTAAAGGGAAACGGGATCTATACCCATCTGGTGTCGGATCATTATCATTACTGGGATGACGGCGGAGCCACCTATCATACAAGATACAGCAGTTGGGAGTGTGTGCGCGGCCATGAGAGCGATCCGTGGAAAGGCCTGGTGGGGCCGGTGGAAATGCCGGAAATTCATGCGCCGTGGAATCCGGAAGGTATAAGAAAAAATTATGTAAACCGGAAATACATGCCGGAGTATAAGGACAGTACGCTGGCCCGCACCTTTGATCTGGGGATGGATTTTATTGATGCCAATCACAGTGAGGATTCCTGGTTTTTACAGATTGAAAGCTTTACCCCTCACGAGCCCTTTGTGAATTATCCGCAGTATCGCAGACTCCTTCCGGATCCTCTGGTGGGACAGGCTTCCGAATGGGGAACGCTGACCAGCAAGGGCGATCCTTTGCGTGAGGAGGATACGCGTAACGATTACCGCACGCTTTTAGTCGAATGTGACCATGAAATGGGGCGGCTTCTTGACCGCATGGACCGGTATGATCTGTGGAAGGATACAATGATCGTGTTTACCAGCGACCACGGGACGCTTCTGGGAGAGCATGGGGAATGGAATAAAAATCGACAGCCGCTTTTTCAAGAGGTGGTTCATACGCCGCTGCTTGTGTGGGATCCCAGAGACGGACGAAAGGGTGTGGAGGATGCTTCACTAAACCGTATGATCGATGTCCCTGCGACCATTCTGGATTACTTTAATGTTTCACTTCCGGAAAATATGCTTGGTCAGCCGGTGCGAAAGGGAAGCTGCGAAGGCGCGCTCTTTGGCTATTACGGTTCCTATGTGTGCTGTACGGACGGGCGTTATGTTTATATGCGGAGCGCCGCGAATCCGGATAACAAGCCGCTGTATACTTACTTTTTAATGCCCACAGAGCTTTTCCATCGCTTCCCGGCGGAAAAACTGCAGCAGCTGGAGCTGGTACCCGGCCGTCCTTCCACAAAGGGGATCCCTGTGCTGCGCACGGAAGGCCTTCTGACCATGCCGCCAGATTTTATGTATCGATATGGTACTCTCCTTTATGACCTTTTTGAGGATCCAAAGGAGGAGCGTCCGCTTCCTGTATGGAAAAAGGACGACGTATCCGGCAGCTGTACGATTATAGAAAAACGGATGGAAGCACTGCTCATTAAGCTAATGGAAGAAGCGGATGCACCAGAAGAACAGTTTGAGCGCCTTGGGCTTGTACGGGAGACCGGAGAGCAGGGCTGAACTGCTGCAGAAGAACGCTTTTGCCTGTATTCATTATTGCCAATAAAGCACACTTCGTTTATAATTATCTTACAGGATTCCTCAAACTGATAAAAATCAGGAGGAAAAATGAGAAGAAACTTTCAGGATCTGACAATTAAGGACGCGTTTATGTTCGCGGCCGTAATGTCCGATGAGAATCAGTGCCGTAAATTGTTGGAAATTGTACTGGAGACAAAGATTTTACATGTGACCGTGATCACTGAAAAGACGATGTCCTATCATTCGGATTACCATGGTGTGCGTCTGGATGTGATAGCCGAGGAGGAAGGCGGCCATCGCCGCTTTAACGTGGAGATGCAGGTGAAGCGGACGCCGGATCTGGCATGGCGAAGCCGTTATTACCATTCCCAGCTGGATATGGATGCACTGCTGTCCGGGGAGGCCTACGATACGCTGCCGGATACATATGTGATCTTTATCTGTGACTTTGCCTGGATGCCCGACCAGCTGTACCGTTATACCTATGAGATGGTGTGCCGGGAAAACGGCAGCCGGCTTAATCAGGGACAGAAAACGATCTTTCTATCGACAAAAGGCCGTAATGACAAAGAAGTATCCAAAGCGTTGATGGATTTTCTCAGGTATGTGGGACAGCCGGAATTGCCCTGTGATCCGTCTGTAAGGGACGGCTTTGTGGCCGGATTGGAGAGACGGATTCAGCGGATCAAGGCCAGCCGTGACTGGGAGGCGAGATTTATGCGTTTGGAGATCGAGCTTATTAACAAATGGAGACAGGGACATCTGGAAGGCCATCAGGAAGGTCTCCAGGAGGGCCGTCAGGAAGGACGTCGGGAAGGCCGCCGGGAAGGTCGTAAGGAAGGCCGTCAGGAAGCACTGCGGGAGGCAATCCTGGAGCTTTTAAATGCCTGGGGAGATATTCCGGAAGATGTCCGGTCAGAGATTGAAGCCCAGACCGATGAGGCAGTACTTAAGCGGTGGCATATGTCTGCAGCAAAGGCGATGTCCATGGAGGATTTTCGTGAACGCATGTGATCCGCTGTGGTGAATCCGTATTTCGTGCCGGCATAAGCTGCCGGAAAAACAAAAGAGAATGTGGGAAGTATCACAGGAAGCTGTAAAACAATATGAGGGATCCTGTGACCACAAAAGATAAAAGCCCCGCACAGCCGGTCAGGAGCGTTTGTTTTCCTGCTGCCTGTGCGGGGTCAAATATATATGGAGGGCAGTTTTATGAGATACAGAGTTTTAGGAAAGACCGGACTGAAGGTTAGTGAGATCGGACTGGGCGGCGAGTGGCTGGAGCGTCACAACACTCAGGAGGTTAAGGAGATTGTGGAGCATTGCCGGCTGGCAGGGATTAATATTCTGGATTGCTGGATGTCCGAACCTAATGTGCGCTCCAATATCGGGGCGGCTATTGAAGGCCACAGGGACCACTGGATCATCCAGGGTCATATCGGATCGACCTGGCAGAATGGACAGTATGTGCGTACGCGGCAGCTGGACAGGGTTCAGGAAGCATTTGAGGATCTTCTGGGACGGCTTGGAACAGATTATATTGATCTGGGAATGATCCATTTTGTGGATGAGGTGAAGGAATTTCATGCCATTATGGAAGGAGAGTTTCTTGAATATGTTCTTTCTCTGAAGGAGAAGGGCGCCATCCGGCATATCGGTATGAGCACTCACAATCCCGATGTGGCGCTGCTGGCGGCGCAGAGCGATCTTGTGGAAATGATTCTTTTCAGTGTAAATCCGGCGTTTGATCTGCTCCCGGCAAGTGAGAATATTGATGACTACTTTAAAGAAGAATATGACGAAAGCCTTCGCGGAATGGATCCAAAAAGGGAAATGCTTTATAAGGTCTGCGAACAGACCCAGACCGGGATCACGGTGATGAAAGGCTACGGCGGCGGACGGCTGTTTTCGGAGAAGACATCACCCTTTGGCGTAGCTCTGACGCCGGTGCAGTGTATCCATTATGCCCTGACCCGCCCGGCGGTAGCCAGTATTATGGTCGGCTATGACAGCGTGGCCCATGTCGATGCCGCCGTGGCCTATGAAACCGCTGCAGAGGCGGAGAAGGACTATGCGTCTGTGCTGGCAGGAGCGCCCCTTCATGCCTACTACTATAAACATTTTTATTTAACTCGACTATATAGTCGGCCTATGATATAATCTCTATATAGTAAATATGGAGGGCAATAGCATGGGCAGAAAAGCAACGACAATAACACTTACACCAGAGGAACGGTCTTATCTTGAATTGC
>CASFBR010000083.1 GCA_949292795.1 uncultured Eubacteriales bacterium | reverse complement strand
AAAATCCCCCCTGCTTCATTTCAAAATCCAGACTGATACCTTCGTATGCGCCGCTTCCAAAGCTTCCCAGCGTATTATCCTGAGCGCTGCGAACCAGTACCGCAGCCTCGAGATGATGCCTGCCCGCAGGGATGCCGCCTTCCTTATAAACGTATATTTTCGCGGTTTCCGCAAAATCCCACCGGTCAAAGGCCATCGTTGGCATATCCTTCGGGTCCTTCATTCCGGTAGAGGTCTCAAGCTTCATCGAATCGTTCATATGAAACTCCTCCCCGTCTAAAATGACCACAATATCCTCGAGACAGCTTAAGCGCAGCGAACGGTACTGAGGCTCCTGCATCATGACAATAAATCCGGCAACCTTCCCGTTCTCCTCAAAATTAACAATAGGATCACCGTTGTACAAATCTGTTCTGAAAATGATTTTCATAGCAAACCTCCTCCAAATAACAGCCATGCGGCCGAAATGGCCGATGGCTGCTTCTTTGATCACATACTTTACATTTTTAATGATAGTACAAAAGAATCGGAAAGTCCACGACAAAAGCTGAAATAAGGCCGCCGTGAATAACCAGAATGGCAAGGGAAGTTCCGGCGGTTAGAAGCTGTTCCGGAAGTTAGAAGCTGTTCCGGAAATTAGAAGCTGATCCGGCTGATCACCTCCAGAAGCTGTCCTGCCGAGCGGTGAAGCGCTTCATCTTCCCCGGCATTTAAAGGAATCTCCAGCACTTTTTCTACGCCATGCTTGCCGACAACCGATGGAATACTTAACGCCAGCCCTTTAAGTCCGTATTCACCGTCAAGGATCACCGATACCGGAAGTACCGCCTGCTCATCTTTGACAATGCACTCCGCAATCCGGGCAACCGCCATGGCAATACCATAATAGGTGGCGCCTTTGCGCTTAATGATCTCATAAGCGCTGTCACGCACGTCCTCATAAATGCGCTGCATCGACTCATCATGCTGAAAATGCCCGCGTATTTCGCAAAAATGGTTCAGGTCAATCCCTGATACGTTGGCGCCGCTCCAGACAGCCAGCTCACTGTCACCATGCTCGCCGATGATTACTGCATGGACGCTGCGGCTGTCCACATCCAGATGGCGGCCAAGAATATATTTCAGGCGTGCCGTGTCAAGGACTGTACCGGAGCCGATGACCCGCTGTGCCGGATAGCCTGAAATTTTCCAGGCTGCATAAGTCAGCACGTCCACAGGATTGGAAACGATCATCAGGATACCTTCAAAATCGGTAGCTGTAATCTGCGGAATGATGCTTTTTAATATCGCCACATTTTTACCGATCAAATCCAGACGGGTTTCTCCGGGCTTCTGATTCGCTCCCGCTGTAATAATAATCAGCGAACAATCGGCAACATCGCTGTAATCGCCCGCATAAATATCCATAGCTGCCGTATAAGGCAGGCCATGACTTAAATCAAGCGCTTCCCCTTCCGCCTTTGCATGATTGGCATCGATCAGAACAAGCTCCGAGTAAATTCCCTTCTGCATTAAACTAAATGCAATGGAGGACCCTACAAATCCGCATCCGACAACTGCAACTTTTCTTGGATTCATCATAAATATATACCCCTTTCCTGATGCTTAATTGCTTATATTGCTTATATTCATATGTTTACATTGCTTATATTCATAATTTACACAGTTTTGCCCTTAAAGTATGTTGTTTAAACAACATAACATTACTTTTGCACTCATTTCCGCGCTTACTGTCCCATACTTTTCCGCGCTTACTGTCCCGTACTATTAATAAAATGTATGGAATACAATACGTTTTTTGTATTGGATATTCCGGCATAATCGATTTATAATAGGTTTAAAGGAGGATTTTCACATGATTTACAAAGATTTTAAAGCTTTAAAGCTTTCTGCACTTGGCATGGGAGCAATGAGACTTCCTGTAATTAACGGTGATGACGGAAATATCGATCAGGCCGCAGTTGAGCAGATGGTGGCTCAGGCTATGCAGCGCGGCATTAACTACTACGACACAGCCTGGGGCTATCATAACGGTCAGTCGGAAATCGCTCTTGGAAAGGCGCTTTCGGCCTACCCCAGAGATTCCTTTTACCTTGCCGACAAATTCCCCGGCTATGATCTTTCAAACATGGATAAGGTGGAGGAAATTTTTGAAGCCCAGCTAAAAAAATGCGGTGTCGATCATTTTGATTTCTACCTGTTTCATAATGTCTGTGAAATGAACATCGATGCTTATCTTGATGAGAAGTATGGCATTTATGATTACCTGATGAAGCAAAAGGCTAACGGACGCATCCGTCATCTCGGCTTCTCCGCCCATGGCAGCTATAAAGTCATCCGGCGTTTTCTTGACGCCTACGGTGCGTCTATGGAATTTTGCCAGCTTCAGCTAAATTATCTGGACTGGACATTCCAGGACGGCAAAGCCAAGGTTGAACTTCTTAAAGAGCATCATATCCCCGTATGGGTTATGGAACCGCTGCGCGGCGGACGTCTGGCTGCTCTGACTGATGAAGAAAGCTCTGTCCTTAAAGCACTCCGCCCGGATGAAGGGATTCCGGCCTGGGCATTCCGCTTTCTCCAGAGTATTCCCGAAGTCACAATGATCCTCTCCGGCATGTCCAATGCCGCACAGCTTGAGGACAACCTCAATACATTTGAAACAGACCGTCCGCTCAATGACAATGAGATGAACGCACTCATGTCTATCGCCGGGGATATGTTAAAGGTTAAGGTACTCCCCTGTACTGCATGTCATTACTGCGTCAGTCATTGTCCGCAGCAGCTTGACATTCCGGCGCTGCTTGCCCTTTACAATGAGCACAGCTTCACCGGCGGCGGATTTATCGCTCCTATGGCGCTTTCTGCGATTCCTCAGGACCGTCAGCCATCCGCATGTATTGGATGCAGAAGCTGTGAAGCCGTCTGTCCTCAGCAGATTAAAATTTCTGAGGCCATGGCCGATTTTTCAGCCCGGCTTAAAGCATAAACGCACAGCCTGGCCAGGTACCTGACCGGACGGATGCACGGATGCATGGTTACATGATTACCCGGCTGCATGGACACCCGGACACATGACCGAACGGATGCATGACCGGATGGATGCATGGATATACACTGTAATACATATATGGTTTATAAAACCGGCCGCGGGAATATTTCCGGCGGCCGGTTTTGTAAAGTTACAGCAACGGTACCATTCATCGATTCATAAGCTTTTAGCCTCTCCGGGTTCCGCATCTCGGACAAAATACCGCTTCATCCGGCAGCGGTGCGCCGCATTTTTTGCATACATTGTCCGAGCTGTCCCGGTATGCAGCCCGGATATTTCCAAGCTCCAGCGGATGACACTGACATGCCTTATTCATCACCGAGAGTATCTCCGCAGCAGAAACATGACGATCCGAAATTTTCATATTCTCCAGCGATACCGGTTCATCCTGCTGCTCATAGGGAACATGGATACGGTCCATCAGCGTCCGGATCGTGGCGAGATTATTTTCCATCGCCTGCATCATGGCGCCGTACTGTCCCTCCATGGCGCGGCCCTCTTCCTCGGTATCCGGCGGAATAAAACGGGTGCCGCCCTGGGTCAGCCAGCCAAAATCGTCCTGATAATTTTCTGCCCAAAGTCCCGAAACACTGTTTTTAATTGATGAGAAAAAGCCTTTGGATGTATTATTTTTTTCGTCGATATAGCGCTTATAGGCGATCGCATGTGAAAGCACCCGATAATAGCTGCGGTTTGCCTCCGGCGCGTTATCATATAAAACACCTTTAACCGTAAGGAAATCCTGACGCATCATCTCGAACCATTTTAAATAGGCCTCATTTTTAAGGCCAAGGAGCTCTCCGGCGGTGTAAAGCTCCAGCGCTTCAAACCACATAGCCGTATAGTCGGTGCGCTTTTCCGGGCGGTAAAGGGCCCTTGTGGAATATAAAATATCCTGATGGCTCCACACATCCCCCATCATCCCCACAAGCTGGATATAAAGCTCTCTGATCTTTGTTTTCATGGCCTCCGCCTGTTCCTTAAGTGCCTTCAATGCATCCTGGCTCCCGCACGGCTCTTTCAGGCAATCTTCAAAAGCTTTACACTCCCGGCGGGCCTGATCGGCTTCTTCCTCTGTATCAAACATGATATTTTTTACAGTTTTATGGCGAAGCTTTGCCCGTTCTTCCGCCTGCTCCAGCCAGGAAATATATTTTTGCCGGCTCTGGCAGGTGTAAGCCTTCGCTTCCCCGATAAGCTGTTCAAGCTTTTCCTCGTCATTTCCGCTCATATCCCGGGCCGCGTCAAATAAAGCCTTCAGTTCTTCCCGGGCTTTTCCGGCAGATGCCTCATCGTCATAAACGATCCCGTCTACGCTGCGGGCATAAGTGCCTTCAAGCTCAAGTAATTCTTCAAAGGCCGCCATATAGGCGCCATCATCCACACTGCTGCGCCGGCATAATTCCCGGATCATCTCCATGCCTTCGGCAATCGGCTGCTTTCCGGAAAAGTCCACATCTGCGAGCTTTGTCTCCACAGCCTGTATTTTATAGGACTGCATAAAATCACCAAGACCAAAATATCCGGTCATCTCTGACAGAACGCCGTCCGGGTCTCCATAATGATCAAACATATACATATACAGCTCCTTACGGAACGGATAAATCCGGATCAGCTCTGCAGCCTGCGCAATCACGTCCTCCTTGGCCACAAGCCCCTGTGTGATATTGCTAAAGATTACCGGAAAATCTCTCAGCCTTTCATCATCAAGGCCCTCTATCAGATGATCCGACTGCTCCATAAGTACCCGCACCAGTCCCTGATGCAGTCCCAGCACACACCGGTACAGTGCTTCCGCCAGTGTATCCAGTGTTTTGGGGCTGTTAAAGAGGGCCACAAGATTGGGGTACACATCCGGCGCAATACTATCGCCAACCGGAGGATATTCAAGCCCCGTGGACCAGTCCAAAGGCGGCTTTCCCATAGCCGGCATCGAAGAAAAGGCATTGCCGAGCCATTTTCCGCGGTAATTTTGCTGCCATTGTTTAACCGACATCGATACCTGCGCATTGACAATGATCGATGTATAGGAATTTGCAATTTTATCGCAGCCATTGATCCAAACCTCCATGGAGGTCAGGCCATAGCTTTTAATAAACCGTTCCGTATTATAATTATAAATATGGTTTTTCCCCATAAGCTCGATACACCAGGAGGCTGCGCCGAGGATCAGTTCTTCGCCAAGATTAAAAACATTGGCAACAACCTGGTCGATATTTGCGTAGGAAGCTTTATATCGCTCAACAAAATCCTCCTTCAGCTGTCCGGCAATCTTTTCCATCTCCTGACGGAGCCGGACATAATTTTCCCGGCCGTCGCTCACGACAATATGTTCACCATAAAAATCAAACTCTTTCACTGCTTCTTACCCCTTTCCTCGTAACTGTCCGCCGCAGCTGCACCGTCATTTTTCACCATCTTTTTGCTGCTGTTTTTCATTGTCCGCCGGGTCCAGGCTCCGGTAGCCCAGACGGACATCCTCCAGCATGCGTGCCATGTCCCCGGAAACATTTTCCATCAGGTAATGACCGCTCCCTGAATGTTTTTTCAAATATTCCTCCCGAAGCTGCCGGCGGGCCTGTATGATTGCTTCCAACAAACCTCTGGCTGAAAGCCGGCGGGCGCCCTGTCCGAGAATGATTACCTGTTCGGTTCCATCGGAGGTGGCTACGGTTACATGATGTCGCCGCCCAATATCATGAACCGTCTTTTCAATATACTGATCTGCGGTCTCTGCTTCCTTTGTATAGACAATATAAATATTCTTATACTGCAAAATCTCTCCGGGATGCCCTTCCACCCGGTACGCATCAAACACAAGGATCACTGTGCTGCGGCAATAGCCCTGGTAATCACATAAAATATCGGCCAGCTTCATACGGGCGCTGTCCATATTATCTCTGGACAATTCGTTAAGCTCATCCCATGAAAATATTATATTATATCCGTCAACCAAAAGATACTCCCTGGCTTCAGGCTTTATCGTTTTTTTATATTTATCTTCGCCATCTGTTATTTTTGTGCTGCGGCCACCCGTATTTTGCGAACGGTCTTTTTCTGTTTTTGAACGTGTCTTTGCAGCGCTTCCCCCTAAGGCTCTGCCAAATGGATGGCGCTCCCGTTTGATCGGCCCATAGGTCCGCACAAAAATTGCCTCAAGCTCATCGTCATCGATCATGCGGCTTTGCAATACCCGTTCGGGGGATGGGACCGTACTTTTGGGAGAGCCCTGCGTATTTTTTTTAATACAGGATGGAAGGTGCATATATTCGTAAACCTTATCCCAGGGCACGTTAAAGCCGGCCCCGTGGGCACAAAATACCGAACCCGCAGGATTATCCACATCGGCTTCACTGTCATAGCCCGTCCGGGCAATCACTTCATCGGCATTGTGGCATGGCTCATAGCCCGAGACCTCACAAAACAGCCGTCCGCGTCCCCGTGTATAAACGGTTACCTCCGAAGCGTAATCTCTCATGCAGGCTACCGGCGCCTTCCCCCGTATACGGGTAATCTCCCCCAGCGTCTCCGGCGGTTCAAAGCTGCCGCTCATTTTCTGAATGTCTGATAAAGCCCGGCCTACATTTTCCCCGGGCACATCCAGGATAAAACGGTATACCGGTTCAAGAAGGACGCTTTTAGCGCACTTAAGCCCCTGTCTTACCGCACGCAGCGCAGCCTGGCGGAAATCCCCGCCCTCCGTATGCTTTATATGGGCCCGCCCGGTCATTAGTGTGATTTTTATGTCCGTAATCTGTGAGCCGGTCAGGACGCCGGGATGTTTCTTCTGTGCCAGGTTATATAAAATCAGATGCTGCCAGTTCCGGTCCAGAACATCCTCAGAGCAGGCGGATTCAATCACAATGCCGCTGCCGGGCGGCAAAGGCTCCATCAGCAAATGCACCTCGGCATAATGGCGCAGCGGTTCAAAATGTCCGACGCCCTCCACCGTATCGGCAATCGTCTCACGGTAGACAATGCTTCCCGAATCAAATTCCACATCTACCCCGAAGCGTTCTCTGATCATACTTTTTAAAATTTCAATCTGGATGTCCCCCATAACCTGAGCATGGATTTCCCGGCTCTGTTCGTTCCACACAATGTTTAATTCCGGCAGTTCTTCCTCTAAAGCATTCAGCTTCAACAGCATTTCATGAACATTGCAGCCTTCTGGCAGACGGATTTCATAGGTCAGCACCGGTTTTAACATAGTCCCCGGGGCATCTGCTTCAATCCCAAGGCCCTGTCCGGCATAGGTATGCACCGGCCCGGTCACTGCACAGATGTCTCCGGCTTTCGCTTCACTGACCGGGGTAAATCCGGCGCCTGAATATTGGCGGAGCTGATCGGCTTTCTCAGGAGCATCCCCGCCGGTAAGAAGCGGCTGCTTAACTTTCAGACAGCCGCCGGTAATTTTCATGTGGGTCAGACGGACACCGCGGGCATCTCTTGAGATTTTATATACGCGCGCTCCAAATTCCTCCGGATATACCGGGCATATGGTATATTGCTCAAAGCCCGTTAAAAGTGCCGGAACGCCTGCATTTTTCAGGGCGGCGCCAAAATAGCACGGAAAAATTTTCCGTTCGGAAATTGCCCTGGCAATATCCGGCGTTTCAAGGCTTCCGGTTTCCAGATATTTTTCCAGAAGCGCTTCATCGCCCATCGCCACAGACTCAAAAAAATCAATGTGCGCCGCACTGTCAGGCACAGTCCCCCGGCACTCTGGCGCAGCATCCAGGCATTTTGACGCAATATCTGTACAAGCCTGTGCCTCGCCGGCGCCGGCATCTGAAAAATCGACAAAATGGCCCCGCAGCTTTGTCTCCAGCACTTTAAGCAGCGCTTCCCGATCACACCCCGGCTGATCCATTTTATTGATAAATAAAAAAACCGGTATATTGTAATGCTCCAGCAGGTGCCACAGCGTCTCATCATGAGCCCGGACGCCGTCAGGGCCGCTGATGATTAAAACCGCATAATCCAGCACAGCCAGAGTGCGCTCCATCTCCGCGCCAAAATCCTCGTGCCCCGGCGTATCTAAAAGCGTAAGCTTCCGGCTGCCTGATGTCAATCGGGCCTGTTTTGAAAAAATCGTAATGCCTCTTGCCCGCTCCATAGCCTCAGTGTCCAAAAAAGCATCCCGGTGATCGACCCGTCCCTGCTTCCTGAGACTGCCGGAAAGAAACAAAAGACTTTCCGCCAGCGTCGTCTTTCCGGCATCGACATGGGCCAGCAGCCCTACACAAATATGCTCTGACGGGATTTTTCCCAATAAATTTTTTTTATTTTCAGACGTATCTTCCATAAGAAAATACCCCTTTCTGTTCTATAATTACATAGGTATAATCATAGCACAAAAAGGGGCATAAGTCGATAAATTCTGTTTGTAAGTAATCAGAGGAGTTTCCTGTGAAATGAAGAAACCTCCGGTCCTTTCCGGAGGCTTTTTCATTTCACAGATACATTCATATATATTTCCACCGGCTCCATATGTCCGGAAAACAACGTGACCTTGGCAGCCCCGCTGCCGCCGAGTGTGCGAACTATTGTGCCGAAGCAGCCGCCTTTAAGGCTGATTGTTTCCGGCCCGACGATCTTAACCGGCCCGGAAGCTTTGATACGGACCGGCTCATTATAATAGGGCAGCAAAAGTCCCCGGGCATCCACAGCCCGTATGCGCAGCAGCGCCATATCATAGCTATCCTTTTCGATAAGATGCGTATGACTGCACCAGACATCCAGATAGGCTTTTTTTGCGGGTCGGCGCACAATGCGGCGGCACAGGCGCCCGTTTTTTATAAAATCAAAGTAAAAAGCGGCGGCCCCAAAGCCCCAGGAACGTTTTTTGCCGTAGAGCACATCGGCAGGGATTTCCACCGGAGGGTGGGGCAGGTGTAAAAAATATGTCCTGTCCGGATAAAATTCTCCGAGAAAAACGTCCTCCCGGTAAGCTCTCACGCAGTCGCAGTCTGTAAAAATCCACAGGCTTCCCGGCCGGGTCCCGGCATAGTCTCCGGGAGCCACAGATGAAGCAAGCTCACAGACACCCCGGCCGCCCTGGCTGGCATAAAGCGCCGCCGCCAGCTTCGGATTTCTGAACATATCCATAACACCATGATAGCAGATACCGTCACCGCTTCCAAACTGCTCATGGGTCTGATAGTCAAACATACACCAGCCAAAGCTGCCGGCAATAGACGTATCTGCAAACGCTGCCTCCAGCACCCGGGCATGACGCAGGGCATGCTCCAGCCGCTGCGCTTCATCGTCAAACATTTTTGCCGGATACATATGGCCCGTATGCTCAGAAACCACATACGGGCAAGACCTTCCTGCTGCCTTTTTCGGTGCCAGCAGCGCCGGCCCCAGACCGTCATACGAAAAATCATTATATGTATATACATCCTCCAGGAAGCTGCTGTTCTTTTTACAGCGCACACCTCCGGTAAACCGCGCAGGGTCCATACGTCGGGCCATCTGATTGGTTTTAATATATAAATCGTCCCTGTCATCGGATTCATTGACCCGCACGCCCCACAAAATAATCGAAGGATGATTTCGATACTGTGTGATCATCTCACGCACATTATTTACAGCAATACTCTGCCACCTGCGGCTGCCTACATATTCCCACCCCGGAATCTCCGTAAATACGAGCAGGCCCAGTTCGTCACAGCGGTCAATAAAATGCTGCGACTGGGGGTAATGCGACGTGCGCACTGCATTTACTCCCAGCTCATGCTTTAACAGCTCTGCATCCAGCCGCTGCATGGAACGCGGCGCAGCATAGCCAATATAGGGAAAGCTCTGATGCCGGTTCAGACCAAGAAGCTTTAGCCTGCGTCCGTTCAGATAAAAGCCGTCCTCCCGGAAATCAATATCCCGAAATCCAAAACGCACCCGGCGCTCATCGATGATTTTCCCGCCCCGCCTGCACAAAAGCACCTCGGCAAAATAAAGCACCGGCTGCTCCACATCCCAGTAATGTATCTGGTCAAACCGAAGCTTTAGTGTCGCCGTCCGGCTCATATTCGTCTCAAAGTCCTGAGCCTTTGGAGCCTTTGCGGAATTTTCGGATAGAACCGTCTGCTTTTTTTGCAGCCGGGATAAGCTCTGCCGGGTCACGCCAACGCAGTTGTCGTTCGTGTCAAAAACTGAAACCTGAATATAACCGTCAAGGGCCGGTGTCCCGCCGGCCGCGGCAAACGCTTCACGGGAAAGCCGGACTGAAAGCAGCAGCCGGGCAGCGCCCGAAAGCAGTAAGGGTCCGGCACCGGTGCGCTGATTCCTTGTGCGTATAAATACGTCTTCAATATGAGCAGGATCGCGTACCTCCAGGTACACATCCCGGTAAATACCGCCATAGGTCATATAATCAATAACACCGCCAAAAGGGGGTATATCCTGACTTTCACGGCTGTCTGCCTTCACCGCGATGCGGTTTTCACACCCTAAACGAATGTAAGGGGCAATATTGACCTGAAATGCGGTGTACCCGCAATAATGCCGGGCAACGCTCTGTCCATTGACAAAAACCTCCGCGGTGTGGCCCACGCCTTCAAAAATCAGCCACAAATCTTTTCCGGCAAAGGCTTCCGGGATCGGAAGCATACGGACATAACCGCACACCTTTTCATAATCATTACAATCTCCATAATTATATGGCATCAACGCCGTCGTGTGGGGAAGGCGAACCTTTTGCCCTTCGGCGGCAACAGAAGTCCGAATACATGTATCGTTCCAGACCGGATAAAAAATCCATCCGTCATTCAAATAAATCCGTCGCATATAGAGTCCTCTTTTCGTTGCAGTCAGGCTTTTTTCGGGCCGCAACTATTTATCTTTAGTCACATTAAAAACAATACTGTTCGTTCCCTATAAGTATATCGGATTTACCGGACAATTACAATTTTTTATTTCAAAGAAAACAAAATCATCGCCTACTGCTGCTTTTTCGCCGGCGTACAGCCGCCGCACGCGCCGCAGCCGCCGGAGCATCCGCAGCAATGTTTCCCGTTTTTTCTGCTCCGGATCATATAACGTACTACAAGTGCTACGATTACAATAAGAAAAAGCAATATTAAAGCTGTTGGCAGATTCATAAAACATCACCCTTTTCATAGTTCGTTCAAATATTATTATGATAAACATCATATTCAGTTAGTTATTTCTAACTATCCTTAGTCTAACATGACAAACCCGGATTGTCAATACATGACACGGTCAGGTTTGCCTGCTATTGCAGATAATTCCGGCAAAATCCGTGGTACGGGGTGTTTACATTGCGCCGGGTTTGCTTTAAAATAAAAAAGAGTTCCATCTGCGGAGCTTAAGCGCCAAACGCGGCCGCTTCAGCGACAGTTTTCTTATCGCGCGTGCGCATCCCAGGCGAAGCAGTTTTATTACATAGGAGCGCAGTTTCCTATGCAGTAAAAAGAACGGGCCGTACTTAAGCGGCGCCATCATACATGACAGGAGGTATGCACATTGGCAATCCATGAATCTGCTGAAAATTATCTTGAAACGATCCTCATGCTCAGTCAGAAAAAATCTGAAGTCCGCTCCATTGATATTGCAAATGAGCTGAATTTTTCCAAACCCAGCGTCAGTGTTGCCATGAAAAATCTCCGGCAAAGCGGCCACATCCAGGTTGACCGCAACGGTTTTATTACCTTAACCGATGCCGGTTATGCCATTGCCAGCACAATCTATGAACGTCATACCATTTTATCTAAAGCATTGATGAGTCTTGGCGTGGATGAGGCAACTGCAATCCGGGATGCCTGCCGTATCGAGCATGTGATCAGCCCGGAAAGCTTTCAGGCAATCAAAGAACATTTTACTGTGAAAGCCCCGGACGGCGGCCAGCTATCAGAGCGTGCCCGCACGCCATGATGCCGGACTCCGGACGGCCAGACGGTATGAGCACAGGACTGTCTCCGGCAGACGGAAAGTACTGCTACCACCGGCTGCTGCAAACGTGCGAAGCGCGCTGCCGCTGGCTTTCATATAGGATGCTGCTGCGCCGTGCGCGGCATAAAAGTTTCAGAGAAAAGAGCGTGTATAATAAATGAACAGCAAAATCGAACGCAATGACCCCTGTTGGTGCGGCAGCGGGCAAAAGTACAAAAAATGCCATATGGCTTTTGACGAAAAACTCCAGCACTTTGCTGACCTTGGGCATCTTGTGCCGGATCATTCCATGATCAAGACACCGGAACAGATTGAAAAAATCCGTGAAAGCTGTAAGATCAACAATGCGGTGCTCGACTATGTGGCCGCCAATATCCGGCCCGGCATTTCCACCGAGGCGATCGACCGGATGGTCTATGAAAAGACGACCGAGCTTGGCGGTATTCCTGCGCCTCTGGGATTTGAAGGCTTTCCAAAAAGCGTCTGTACATCGGTCAATGATCAGGTCTGCCACGGCATCCCCTCTGAGGATGATATTTTGCAGGAAGGGGATATTGTCAATGTTGATGTTTCCACGATCTATCATGGTTACTACTCCGATGCGTCGCGTATGTTTTGCATCGGACAGGTTTCCGATGAAGCACGGCGTCTGGTCACAGTTACCCGTGAATGTATGGAAGCCGGTATCGCTATGGTAAAGCCCTGGACATTTTTAGGAGATATGGGTGCCGCGGTTCACGCCCATGCATTAAAAAACGGATACAGTGTCGTCCGCGACATCGGCGGCCACGGCGTAGGTCTTGAATTTCACGAAGAGCCATGGGTCAGCTATGTCTCCCAGCCGGGAACCGAGATGCTCATGGTGCCGGGAATGATTTTTACCATTGAACCGATGGTGAATATGGGCAGTGACGAGATTTTCTGCGATGCAGATAATGGCTGGACGATCTACACCGAGGACGGCTCATTATCGGCGCAATGGGAAGTCACTGTCCTCGTTACACAGGAGGGCTGCGAAGTTCTCGCCTGGTAAACACCCCATACAACACATGAACATCCCTGTCAAACTGTAACATTTAAACGACATGTTTCCGGGGTATACATTTAAGAATTGTTAAATTTGTCCATGTATAAAACATCCCCGGCATGATATAATGTTCACGACAGTAATGTGCCCCGGATTGTCCGTTCAAAACCGGCTTAACTGCACGCTTGACGGGCATATCAGAGGCATTTCATTCTCCCCAAACGGAGCGTTTTTATTCCATAGGGACGAACTTCTCCATGGAATAGAAAGTCCGGAGATTTTATTTTTTAAATCTCCGGCATCATTATATTTGATATTAACAGAAAAATATTAGCAGAAAAGAAGGCATCATTTATGAAAAAACTAATTCTTGTTACCTCCCCTCCGGCCTGCGGAAAAACTTATGTGGCGAAAAAGCTCGCCAAGGCATTAAACCATGTCGTTTATCTGGATAAAGATACACTCATTGTCCTGAGCAAACAGATTTTTAAGGTTGCCAACGAACCGTACAACCGCAGCTCCGACTTTTTTGAAAAAAATATCCGCGACTATGAATATGAAGCAATCCTTGATCTGGCAATGGATGCGCTGGAATATGATGATATTGTCCTCATCAATGCCCCATTCAGCCGTGAAGTGCGTGACCCTGAATATATCCGCTCCCTTCGTTCGGTACTCGCCAAGAAAAAGGCTCAGCTTTGCATTATCTGGGTTGTAACGGACCCTGAAGTATGCCATCAGCGCATGATTGCCCGCAACAGCGACCGGGATACCTGGAAGCTTGAGCACTGGGATGAATATATCAACAGATGTGATTTCTCCATCCCACAGGGCATCGGTGACCCGGATGAAAAGAAAGACCTGCTCCTGTTCTACAATTCCAATGAGGAACAGTTCCAGGAATCGATGAAGGAAATGCTGGAAATCCTTCAAAAATAACAGTGGCGTTTTATCCGCGGATAAACGCGCACAGTTGTTCTTTTTGGGCTGTGTAATCACTCATACCAAGATCGTACAGCTCATATTCTGTTTTCTCGTCCATGGAATAGGTGCTCACATGGATTGCCTTGCCCGGTGCAAACACAAAGGCTTTTCCGGCCTTCTCCATGGCAAATACATCCTTTAAATTCTGGTTATATGTCAAATGCCGCTGATCGATCGCTTTTACAATATTGGGATATTTGCGGCAGCTCCATGTATAAAACGGCCGAAACCCCTGAGGCTTCCGCACAAAATCCCGCGGCTTTGACAAAATAACCACAATGCGGTCGCAGCCCTGTTCAAAAGCGCGCTTCACCGGGATCGCATCGGCAATGCCGCCGTCATAATAGGGCACGCCGTCGATACTGACCGGACGGCAGACAACCGGTATGGCACAAGAGGCCATAACGACCCGGTAATCATCCTGCTCCATACCGGACTTATCAAAATAAACAGCCTTTCCGGTGCGGGCATCCGTTGCAACGATCTCATATTCAGCCGGATTTTCCATGATCGCCTTAAAATCTACCGGATCCTTTCCATCCGAATTTGTCAGCTCACCATAAATATACTGCAATCCAAACAAATTCCCTGTTTTCAAAAAGCTTTTCAGTCCGAAATATTCCGATGAATGGATATGTTCCGTAAAAAATCTGAGATTTCTTCCCCGCTGGCCGGATAAGTAGGAGGCAAGATTTCCCGAGCCCCCGGAAACGCCGATACAATAGTCAAATGTAATCCCCTGATCCATAAAAGCGTCTAAAATTCCTGCGCTGTATGCACATTTCATACCGCCGCCCTCAACAACAAGTCCGATCTTTTTCTTTCTGTCCATCTTCTGTTTCCTTTCCATACGCATTTTGCACACGGGTGTGCAGTCTCTTACTTTTAATCATACTCCTGTGTATCTGAAAAAGTCAATGTATACCGGATTCATTTCGCATCGCGCGGAATATATGTAGTAATTGTATTTAAAACATCAATATAGTAAAATAAATAAAGGCGATTATAACCGGATTTTCATATACAGTCAGCGGAATACGCCATATAATCAGCAAAAGGAGGGGCTGTAATGATACATAAGCCTTATATTCTTCCCGAACCGCAATCTTATACCTATGATGAAAAGACCTGTTTTCCTCTGCATTTTTGCACAGGTATTCTTATCGCTTCTGAACTTTCCCAACGAGCCGCACTGCTGCACCACGCGTCGCTTTTACAGCAGTCTATCCGTGAAATGACTGCGCAAAATATTCCGATCGTCACACCGCAGACATCCGGCCGTCTTTCCGGCCATATTTTCCTTGGCACCGCTTCATCACTGCCGGAAAATACTTATGAGCTTACGGTCAATGAAAAGAACATACGGATTGAAGGCGCCGGGCCCCGCGAAGTACTCTGGGGTGTCCAGACGCTCCGTCAGATCATTTCTCAGGAAGGCTCCTGTATTCATGGAATATTTATCCACGATTTTCCGGCCATTGCTCACCGGGGCTTTTACCGGGATGCCACCCGCGGGCGTATTCCGGACCTTGCAGCGCTTAAACGTCTGGCTGACCAGTGCAGCTATTATAAAATCAATGAGCTGCAGTTTTATGTCGAGCATACTTATCTGTTTAAGGACAACAGTGAAATCTGGCGTGATGAGACGCCGCTGACAGCACAGGAAATCATGGAGTTTGACCAGTACTGCCAGTTGCTTGGCATTGACCTCATTCCTTCGCTTTCTACCTTCGGTCACCTTTATAAATTGCTCGGAAGCCGGACATTCTCCCATTTTTGCGAGCTTGAAGGCAGTCAGGGGCACCCCTTTTCTTTTGGCAACCGTATGGCGCACCACACCATTAACGCCTCAGACCCGGAAGCGCTGGAACTGATAAAGGCGCGAATTGATGAGTATATGAGCCTGTTCTCTTCAAAATATTTTAATATATGTGCCGACGAGACATTCGACATCGGCCGCGGAAAGACCCGCGCACTTGTAGAACAGTTTGGACGCGAGGAGGTTTATATCCGTTTTGTAAAAGAGCTCTGCCGTCATGTTGTCAGCCGGGGAAAAATTCCAATGTTCTGGGGCGATATTATTGTCTCTGCACCGGAAAAGCTCTCCCAGCTCCCGGAAGAGACGATCTGTCTGAACTGGGGTTATGCCCCCAATCAGGATGACTGCGCAGCGGCGGCCTTTCATGCGGTCGGCGCCCGGCAGTACATGTGCCCCGGCGTTCAGGGCTGGCATAGCCTGATCAACGTGATGCCCGATGCCTATGAAAATATTTCACGCATGTGCCGCTATGCGCATCAGTATGACGCCCCCGGCGTCCTCAACACCGACTGGGGCGATCTTGGCCATCCAAACCACCCTGATTTTTCACTCTTTGGAATGATCTGCGGTGCGGCCTTTTCATGGAATACGCATCTCCCGGATTTTAATGACATCTGCCGGCAGGTCTCTGTCGTCGCCTATGGTGACTTCACAGAAACGATCATGGACTGTATCGCTGAGATTTCTACAAAGGAAATACTCAGCTGGCAGGGTCTGGTCTACTTTAAGGAAGATGCCCAGGGACTTTATCAGGACAGTCTCTTTGCCGACAGCTTCCGGCAGCTAAAAAAAGAAATGCTCTCCCGGTTCTCCATGGAAAGCTATCAGGCCACACAGCACGCACTAAAAGCTCAGATCGACCGGCTGTCCTCATTTTTAATCCATGTGCCTGCTGCTGTAAAATATCCTCTGACCTGCCTGATCCACGCTGCTTCCGGGCAGCTTCTCTTAAACGCCATCGCATTGCATTTATGGCAGGATGACGTCAAAGTCTCCGCTGCGCAGGCAGACCAGCTGCTTGACGCCAGAGCTTCCGCTGCGCAGACAGACAGGCTGCTTGATGCCAGAGCCTCCGCTGCACAGACAGACCGGCTGCTTGATGCCAGAGCTTCCGCTGCGCAGGCGGACAGGCTGCTTGACGGCGCGCTTTTGTCCCCGTCTCAGACCGCCGCATACCTTGAGACATGGTTTATGTCGTATAAGGATATATGGAGAGCATATGGCAAGGAAGCGGATCTTTACCGCCTTCAGGATGTAATCAACTGGTATGGCGACTTTCTTCGGGATATGGATTGTTCTGTATCCGATAAAAAACATTGACAGGAGGGATCATTGTGGCTTCTGTATTATCATTCATTGTGGGGATTTTGTTTGTACTTGTTTTTGCAGCCGTCGTTGTTCTGACGATCTGCATACGGATACGGCTGAAAAACCGCCCAAAATCATTTATTGCCACAGATGTCATCAGCCTTATCCTGCTGGCCCCGGGACTGTTATGGGCTGATCTGGCGCTTTTTGACGGCAACATCGCTGTCCGGATCGCTGCCTGGGGTAATCTGGCCCTTATTATTGCGGGACTTTGCCTGTCCCTGGCCTGCATCCGCTGGTGCTGGGTGATCCCGGCTTTTCTTGGGATTACTTACGGGCTCACATTTTTCTATCCAATGCTATACAACTATATTTTCCCGAATAACAATTATGCGGAGGATATTTTGTGGGCCCTTTATAACCCTGTATCGATCGGCATCATCCTGCTCATTGCGGCGCTGCTCACCGCCATGATCTGGCTGTGCACCCGCTTTTTTGGCCGCCGCCATCCGAAGAAATGGATGGGCTTTGCCCTGATACTGATTGTGGCCGTCTGCATTGTTGCTGCGCTTCCCCTGTTACGCTATAATGCACGTCCCCTTAAACAGGCAAACGATGTGGCACCTTATAGCTATCTCGCCGCTGCCTGCAATACAGACGGGGCATGGGGATTTATTAATGAGCGTGGAGAGGTCGTCATTCCTTTTCAATATAATTTTTTTGAAGCCTCTATGAGCTTTGACAATGCTTTCGTGGCATGGCTTGGCGATTCTACCGGGGATTATCTAATCAATGAAAAAGGACAGTGTCTCCGGAACGACTGCTACTACTATGAGTTCAGAGAAAATGCTCAGGCACTGATTGGCGAAACCGACAGCGGTTATGGCATCATTGATCCCTACGGGCAAAATATCACCGATTTCATCTATGATACTGCTGATGACGCCGCTGCCGCCCATCCGAAGCTTTTCCCTGCCCCGGAAGATGAGACGCTTCGGATTCTCTCTGATGATGACTATGGCGATTATGTCATTGATGAAAATGGTACGGTCATTATTCCCGGCGGTATTGGTTTTATTAACTTTGGATGGGATCATAAATATCTGAAGGTTGATGAAGGATGGGGGATTACATATCCATCAGAAAATGAAATTGCCCACGGCGGCGGCTGCGCGGTTTATGACCGGCAGGGCAATGTCGTAATTCCGGCAAAGGATACCCGCGGACTCTGGATTAACAATGAAAACGGCTGGATTCTTGCTCAGGACAGCGACAGACGGTTTTATTACATCGATGAAAATGAAAATGTGCTCCTGGACCTCGGCTATGACTATGAGCATGTCGAAGGTTTGGTAAAAGTGCCGAAGGCACAGTGATTCCGGCAGGCTTAAGGATGCCCGATCAGGAGCCGCCATAAGTTAAGTGTTCCCTGCTTTTTGGTGATTATTTTTTTCAAAATTTTTTTCAAAATTTTTCAAAATTCCAGTGCCATTTCAGGCTATCTTTAGAAATAAAAAAACAGCGGGAATCTTTTGGAAACCCGCTGTTTTACTGGAAAAAATAAAAGCGCGAGACGGGATTCGAACCCGCGACCCTCGCCTTGGCAAGGCGATACTCCACCACTGAGCCACTCGCGCATATCAAAACTTTTTTTGTTTTTCTTATCTCTCTCAAGGACGATGTTTATTCTACAATAGATTTGTCGTTTTGTCAACGGTATTTTTTAAATTTTTTGAAATTTTTTAATTTTTATAATTATTCATCCATACGGAGGGGAGACAAAAGCCCGGCCGGCTGACCGGCAGCGGTGACTTTGTCTCCCCGGACATACGGCATGCCCGGCTTTTATTCTCTTACAAAATACAGCTATACATCGCGCCGACCGGGCGGCGGATATTTCCATCCTGCGTTAAGAAGAAATCCTCGGCAATTTCACGGATAAAAATCTCCGCCATCTGCAAATCTCTGCTATGCGGGCGTTCCTGAAGGTTATAGTGAAAATATTTGCTTCCCTGCATCCCGCAGCCCAGCGGATCATTGTCAAACATCGTGCGCTCTCCGGCCATCAGCGGATTGCCGTCCTCATCCACGTCCACCTTAGATGCCGCCTTGCGTATCAGCTCCAGCTTATCCTGAGGCATGGATGTAAACTCCGGACTTTCCGGATTTTACGTTCTGTGATTATCATTCTTTATGTCTGTGTATCGATTTTCCAGACCGCTTCCAAACGCTTCATCGCTCAGTGTATTTTCCCCTGTGTCATCCATCAGATAAAAGCTTATGCCGGTTTCCCCCCCCAGAGAAACGGTAGGTTTCCAGAGTCATATGGGTTTTTATGTAATCATGAACCGCACGGTTTGATACCCCTCTGAATAAAAGCAGGTCCAGATTTTCGTAATATGCGAAACACCCCTCTGCAATATCATACAGGCTGATCAGATGTTCCATCCACTCTGTTGTTTCCAGCTGAAATTCAAGAAACGTCTCCACAGGCTCCTTTGATGTCATCTGGCTTAAGTAAGGATAGCTGCCATCTCCATTCCAGTATTCGATAAATGCATGATCGATCTGATCCAGCTCATTTTCCAGCTGATTCATGGAAATCTGAAGCGCCAGGCGCGGTCGTTTCAGCGACAATTTTCTTATCGCGCGCGTGCGCATCTTAAACGAAGCTTTTTTATTGCATAGGAACGCAGCTTCCTATGTAAAAATAAAAATGCTTTGAATGTCTTAGGAGCAGTATCCTTCGGAGACATTCAAAGCATTTGTGTTAAAAATATCTTTTGATACAAATGTCAGAAAATTTCACGGCTATTACATTCACATTTGCCCGTCAGGCATTAAAAGCACTCTTGCCACATCGATCTCATGATTTGCAAGCTGCTCCATTTTTTTAACGGCATCGGTCAGCGGCGCCTTCTCAAGCGTATAATAGTCCGTTTTAAATTTACCGGAAGCGATCATACCAAACAGCATATGGATTTCTTCTTTTGTATATGAAACAGTTCGTTCTGCGGGAAATGCGACAGGACATATTCCGCATAAGCGCCCTGTGTTCCAGGCCCGATACCAAGCGTATTTGGAAAGGCATTGGCACAGATATTGGGATGCCCGGTATTGCAGGCATAGCATTTGCCGCCGTCTCCCGGAGGGCCTACGGCCACCCGGTCACCGGCTTTAACGCAGTCAACGCCCTCGCATATATTCCATACCATATCGTTAACCTTTTCGCCATTCTGATTATATAAGCTTGCCTCACCGGAAATGGCAAGAAAGCGGTGCTTGTCTCCTTCTGCGGGCGTAATATCGCGGATCGTACGCTTGTTGATTACAAGATAAAGGGTATCGCCGGGATAAATCGGAAGATACGATGTAATGTTGCCGTTTAGCTGGTTCGCAAGAATCGTATCTCTGGCTGCCGGCGGAAATACCTTGTCCACGTTGGAATGGGGCGCAAAGGTCGGAAGTGCGAACAGATTTTTATATCCCATCTGTTTTGCATAGTCCGCATCGTTAATGAGACGGTTTTCCGGGTCAATCCGGGCATTCTGGTATTTCACCAGCGCTTCCGGTACCGGATAAATTTTTTCAAAGCCCGGTGTATCTTCCGGCAATGTACCGTTAATCATCGCCTGCACATCGATCGTCCCCCGTTTTTCGATCGCTTCGCACTCATCAAGATAGGCTTTAAAAAGCTCCTTTTCTCCGTCTATATACACCCCGGGGTACAATGTTAAAAAATCATCGTCTTTGTACTCTGCCATTTTTAAACTCTTCCTTGATTTAATCATCATAATTATTGTATGATTTTTCTTCTTACAGCTCTATAATAATCATAACCTGTAATTGCTGTATCGTAACTTTATAAAATTTCATAGAGCTTTTTAGTACCCTATTACCCCATACCGGCAGATACTTAATCAATATATATTTGTTCCGCACATCCGGCGGCTATGCTTCCCCGTGGAACAACACCATAGCGCTCTCCGGCGCCAGCTTTAGATAGACCTTTCCGGCTGTGACCTGCCATATACCTGTATTGCAGGCATAGCCGTCACGGCTGCTTTCAAGCAGACATTCCATAACATCGCCGTCCGTAACGCCAAGCTGCCATACCGGAATGGCCACCTCCTTTGTGTCGTGGGGATGATTATTTAATACAACAG
>CASFBR010000082.1 GCA_949292795.1 uncultured Eubacteriales bacterium | reverse complement strand
GGCATTTTTGAACTGCTGCACAATCTTCTCGGATTTGAAGATTGTCTTGTGGATTTTTTGCTGGAGCCGGACGATATGCATGATCTGATCGATTATCTTACAGATTTCAGGCTGGAGCATTTTAAGCTGCTCGTGGAAAATGTCCATCCGGATGTGATGCTTTTTCATGATGACTGGGGTGCTAAAACGAATCTGTTTATGAGCCCGGAAACATGGAGAGAATTTATTAAACCGGCCTATAAAAAGCTTTATGGCTACCTTCATGAACAGGGTGTGATCATTATGCACCACGCGGACAGCCATCTGGAGCTGATTGCGCCGGACCTTGAGGATATTTACATTGACATCTGGCAGGGGGCGCTGCCTCAGAATGATCTTGTAAAGATTCAGAAGAATCTGAAGGGAAATATGATTATTATGGGCGGTATCGACGCAGCGATCGTAGATCACCGTGAACCGGATGAGGCCGCTATCCGTGCCGAAGTGGACCGCGCCTGCCGGGAGTACGGCCCGGGGGGACATTTTATCCCGTGTCTGACCTACGGCGCGGCAGGAGCGATTTTTGACGGCGTGGACGATGTGATCAATGACGAGATTAAAAAGCTTAATGAAACGCTTGTTAAATAAGAGCTTTTATTTATAAAAGACTGCCAGCTATAAAAGGCTGACAGCGGGAAACAATAAAAGTTGTGGTGATTGTTTAAAGGATTTTGCAGAACCGGTGTGGAAAACTGCAAAAGGAGTCCGTGATATAAATGGCTGGAAAGGGTGATCAGGCCAATGGAGCGCAAACTTTATTATAACGGGACAATTTTGACGATGGAGCCAGAGCTTTATGCGCAGGCAGTGTTGACGGAAGGGCCGCGTATTGCTGCCGTGGGCTCCCTTGAGGATGTACAGGCCGTGGCCGCAGGCGCCCTGCCCATTGATCTTGAGGGGCAAACGCTCATGCCGGCATTTATTGACGCGCACAGCCATTTTTCCGGCTGCGCCAATGCGCTGCTTCAATGCTCTGTGGAGCAGTGCGGCAGCTTTAAGCAGATGGTCGCAGCGATTGCACAGTTTATCCGGGAACGCCGGATAAAGCCGGGACAATGGGTTTTGGTACGGGATTTTGATGAAGGGGCGATGGAAGAAGCGGCGCATCCGGACCGCAGTATTCTTGACCAGGCATCCGCAGAGCATCCGATCGTGCTCCAGTACCGTTCCGGCCATGTGGGGGTGCTTAATTCTATGGCACTTCAGAGGTTTGGTATCGATGAAGCGGCAGAAGCGCCGGAAGGCGGACGTATTGAGATGAAGGACGGCAGTGTGACCGGCTATCTGGAGGAAAATGCGTTTATACAGATTCTTCACCGGCTGCCCGGGCCGACGCTGGATGAATTTGCAGAAGCGATCAGGCAGGTGCAGACAATGTATGCGTCCTACGGGATTACAACGGTTCAGGAAGGCATGATGGTTTCAGATATGATCCCGATGTATCAGTATTTGTGCCGCAATCATGCACTTTGGCTGGATGTGACCGGCTATGCGGCGATGGATGATGCCAAAGAAATCTTTAATACATTTAAGGCACACGATGGCGTTTATGATTGCCATTTTAAGCTGGGCGGCTATAAAATATTTCTGGACGGATCGCCCCAGAGCAGGACGGCCTGGGTGCGTACGCCCTATCTTGACGGGAGCTGCGGCTATCCGACGCAGACATTGGAAGCGGTGACGGACAGCGTGAGAACTGCTGCGCTCCATGGACGCCAGATTTTGGCACATTGTAATGGAGATGCGGCAGCTGCACAATATATGGAAGCCATCAGCCGTGTCAACTGCCAGCTTGAGGCTGACGGGAAGGACGGATCGCCTCACGGCGTGCGCTGTGTAGGCGAGCTGCGTCCGGTGCTGGTGCACGGTCAGTTTCTCGGGACAGATCAGCTCGCACAGGTAAAGGCGCTGGGGGTGATCCCAAGCTTTTTTGTAGCGCATGTGTATCATTGGGGTGACACACATATTAAAAATCTCGGTCTGTCACGGGCAAGCCTGATCAGCCCTGCGGCATCGGCGGGGAGGGCCGGGCTTCGTTATACATTTCATCAGGATTCGCCGGTTATCCGCCCCGATATGGCTGAGACGCTGTGGTGCGCCTCAAACCGCCGGACAAGAGACGGCGCTCTGCTTGGCCCTAAAGAGCGCATTTCGGTTTTAGATGCGCTTAAGGCTGTAACATGTAACAGTGCATATCAGTATTTTGAGGAATCGGTTAAAGGAACGCTGGCACCAGGAAAGCTGGCGGATATGATCATTCTCCGTGAAAATCCGCTGGATATGCCTCCGGAGCGCATCAATACATTGGAGGTCATGGAAACGATCAAAGAAGGTCAGTCTGTGTACAGACGGTAACGTTTGGTGCATCGGCGATAGTGTGAGATTTTTAGAAAATTGCCGGTTTTTGCCGGCGCTCAAAAGAAGAACTGCTTTTTGACGCCGCATGGCTGATTCGTGATGAACCCGGGGAAGACGCTTATTGTGTTTTGTGCAATACGCCCGGAGGGCGGCCGCCGTGCTTGCACGGGCGGACATCCGACGGGCAATGGTCATCGAGTGGCAGTGCCACGAGATGAGCGAGGTATCGCGATGATCGGGTAGGGGAAGAAAGCTTCCCCTATCCGATCGTGGGGGAAATATTGTGTGGCGGCAGGTTATACGGAGCTGTCATGGCGATGCGCCTGCTTCCATTGAAGAATTTCTTTTAAATGCTTTTTTACACTGGCTTCATCCCCGGAATGTGTGGGATGATAGTATGTGCGCCCGGAAAGACTGTCTGGCAGACAGGTCATAGGCGTGAGCTTTTCTTCATGGTCATGGGCATAGTCATAGCCTTCTCCGTAGTGGAGTTCCTTCATCAGTGCGGTAGGAGCGTTGCGGATGTGCAGTGGGACCGGTTCGGCCGGCCGCTGGCGAATATCTTTTTTGGCGGCTTCGCAGGCTGTATAAAGCGCATTGGATTTGGGCGCCATGGATAAATAGACAACGGCATGTGTCAGATTCACATCGCACTCAGGCATACCATTAAAATGGCAGGCCTGATAGGCAGCTATGGCGACACTTAAAGCATGGCTGTCGGCCATACCGACATCCTCACTGGCAAAGCGGATCAGACGGCGGGCAATATACAATGGGTCTTCGCCGCCGGCCAGCATTCGGCACAGCCAGTAAACCGCCGCGTCAGGATCACTGTTGCGCATGGATTTATGAAGTGCGGAAATGAGATTGTAGTGTTCTTCTCCGGTTTTATCGTAGAGCAGAGAACGGCGGCTGGTACATTGCGCGAGATTTTCATCTGTGACGGTAATCTGTTCGGCGCTGATCTCTCCGTTGAGCACGGCCATTTCCAGTGTATTGAGCGCTGTGCGGGCATCACCGTTTGCAAAGCGGGCAATAACATGAATCTGATCCTCTGAAATTTTTATTGGCTGACCGCCATAGCCGGACGGCGCTTTCAGCGCATGATGCAGCAGCTGGACAATATCATCCTCCTCCAGCGCTTTTAAAACAAATACCTTACACCGGGACAGCAGCGCGGCATTGATCTCAAAGGATGGATTTTCCGTAGTCGCACCGACAAGGATAATACTGCCCTTTTCTACATAAGGAAGAAAAGCATCCTGCTGCGCTTTATTGAAACGATGGATTTCATCTACAAAAACAAGGGTGCGTATTCCGGTAAAACGGCTGCTTTCTGCCCGGCGCATGACTTCTTTAATCTCTTTAATACCGCTGGTCACAGCGGAAAAATCAATAAAATCGGCATTTGTCTTATTGGCAATGATCCGGGCCAGCGTAGTCTTTCCCACACCTGGAGGCCCCCAGAAGATCATGGAAGAAATTTCATCCCGTTCAATCAGACGGCGTAAAACGCATCCTGGGCCAACAAGATGCCTCTGCCCGACAAACTCATCAAGACTTTGCGGCCTGAGCCTGCTGGCCAGCGGTGCCTGTGCATCATTTTGATGGTCAAAAATAGACATCTGCTCCAAAAAAACACCTCCCGAAAATCAAAACAAATCAAAATAAAATAAATCAAAAAAATCTATATTCATTTTAGGCCCACCGCCGTCGTCTTGTCAATCGCCTTTGCAATGCCGCCCCTGTTTCGCTGGGGATCATCGGGGCAATGCCGCCCCTGGCTCGCTGGGAATCATCGGGGGCGATTCCGCCGAGGATCACGGACACTCATCCGCCTACCCCGCCGAAGCTCCTTTTGCGCTTATTCATCTAATACCGCATTATGCCCCTCATCTGCATTTTGCCAGGCAGTGTGTCCTGTCTAAAAAAACTACAACTGGATGTTGTCTGCCGGAGGGGAATCGTGTATAATTGTCCACAGAGTGGACAATTATACACTGCGCATTGGAAACTTTCTGCGCCTACCGCAGAAAGTTGTGCGCAACCTCAGGTGTTTTTTAAGCTCGGGTGTTTTTATAGGAAAGAACGGAGTGTGTGCATGGGAATTATTAAGACAGCCCATCTGATTTATGATTATATTACAAGGGATGATGATACCGGACAGGAGACAGCCAGCCGTGCGATCGACGATGTGGAGCTGGATATTCAGGCTGGCGATTTTATTGCCATTCTTGGTCATAATGGGTCCGGAAAGTCAACGCTTGCAAAGCATATGAATGCTTTATTGCTGCCCACAGATGGGACGGTGTGGGTAAAAAATATGGATACGCGGGATGACCGCGCAGTATGGGATATACGCCAGACCGCAGGGATGGTGTTCCAGAATCCGGATAACCAGATTATTGGAAGTATTGTGGAGGAGGATGTGGGCTTTGGCCCTGAAAATATCGGTGTTCCCACCGGAGAAATATGGGAGCGGGTCAACGAAAGCCTAAAAGCGGTCGGAATGACGGAATACCGGACACATTCGCCGAACAAATTGTCCGGAGGTCAGAAGCAGCGGGTTGCTATCGCCGGGGTGATGGCGATGCGTCCGGAATGTATTGTTCTTGATGAGCCTACGGCAATGCTTGATCCTAATGGACGGCGGGAAGTATTAAAAACCGTGCGTCAGCTCAATAAAGATGCCGGTGTGACCGTGATTTTGATCACACATTACATGGATGAGGTCATTCATGCGGACAAGGTTTTCGTCATGGACGATGGAAAAATCGTGATGCAGGGGACACCCCGTGAGATTTTTTCTCAGGTGGAGACATTAAAGACACTGCGGCTGGATGTGCCCCAGGTCACAGAACTGGCGTATGAATTAAAAAAGAACGGGCTTGATCTGCCGGACGGGATTTTGACGATTGATGAATTTGTCAATGCGATGGTCAAATTGCGCCGGGAAGATGCAGGCCGGCAGGAGGGCGAAGCTACCCATGTCAATTAGACTTGAAAATGTTAATTATATTTACAGTCCGGACAGCGCATTTAGAAAGCAGGCACTTAAAGATATTAACCTGGAGATTAAAGACGGAGAATTTATCGGCCTTATCGGACATACCGGTTCGGGGAAATCTACGCTGATCCAGCATTTAAATGGCCTGATGAAAGCGACAAGCGGACACATTTATTATAACGATCAGGATATTTACGACGACAAATTTAATCTCAGAGGACTGCGGGCACTGGTCGGCCTTGTGTTCCAATATCCGGAGCATCAGCTTTTTGAAGTGACGGTGTTTAAAGACGTCTGCTTTGGCCCAAAAAATCTCGGTCTTTCTCAAAAAGAATGTGAGGCGCGTGCCGGCGAAGCGCTCCGCCTGGTCGGCCTTAAAGAAAAACACTGGCAGAAATCGCCATTTGAGCTGTCCGGCGGACAAAAGCGCCGTGTTGCCATTGCCGGAGTGCTGGCTATGAAGCCAGAGGTGTTGATTTTAGACGAACCAACGGCGGGACTGGACCCGAAAGGACGCAACGATATTTTGGATCAGGTAGCGAAGCTGCACCGCGAGGAAAAGCTGACAGTGATCTTAGTATCTCACAGCATGGAGGATGTGGCACGGTATGTGGACCGGCTGATCGTTATGAACCGTGGAAGCGTTTTCGCCCAGGGAGCGCCGCAGGAAGTTTTTAAACGCTATGTGGAGCTTGAACGCATCGGGCTGGCTGCCCCTCAGGTGACGTATGTGATGCACCGCCTGGAAGCGGAGGGCTTTGCTGTCAATAAGGATGCAACGACAGTAGAAGCGGCCAGGGATGAGATACTGGCGACCTTTGGCCGAAGCCCTGTGCCCGGAAAATTAAAAACAACGCAAAACGCGCAGGAAGGAGTCAAACAGTCATGATTCGCGATATAACGATTGGACAATACTATCCTGCGCCGTCGGTACTTCACCGTCTGGACCCGCGGGTCAAGCTTGTAGGAACGATTGTTTTTATCATTATGATCTTTTGTATCAATAATATTGCCGGTTATGTCATCGCCACAGCGGCGCTGGCGGCAGTTATTGCCATTTCAAGAGTGCCTGTGAAGTTTATGCTAAAAGGACTTAAGGCGATCTTCTTTATTTTGATCTTCACAGCGGTGCTGAACCTGTTTTTAACGCCGGGAACACCGGTGGTCGAGTGGCACTTTATACGGATCACAAAGGAAGGTATTCTTATGGCGCTGAAAATGGCGGTGCGCCTGACATATTTAATCATGGGTTCATCGGTCATGACACTGACCACAACGCCGAACCATCTGACCGATGGCATGGAAAAAGGTCTTTCTCCTCTGAAAAAAATCCATGTCCCGGTTCATGATATTTCCATGATTATGTCCATTGCCCTGCGTTTTATTCCAATTTTAATGGAAGAAACGGACAAGATCATGAAAGCACAGCAGGCCCGGTGTGCAGATTTTGAGAGCGGCAACATTTTTCAGCGTGCGCGAAGTCTTGTACCGGTGCTTGTGCCTTTGTTTATTTCATCGTTCCGCCGGGCTAATGATCTGGCTATGGCCATGGAAGCGCGGTGCTATCACGGCGGCGAAGGCCGGACGAAGATGAAGCCGCTGAAATATTACCGCCGGGACTATATCAGCTATGGCTGCATCCTTTTATATATTGTTGTATTGATTCTTCTGAATATCTTCTTCCCGCCGGTCCAGCAGCTTTTATTTGCAGCTCTTGGCTTATAAGAAAGGAACGTACTGAAAATGAATGAGAGTAATAGAATGAAAGACGATCATTCGGTAAAAGGCTGTCCGCTGCGCCGTATTTTGCTTTCAGTCTCCTATGACGGCACAAGGTATTGCGGCTGGCAGGTGCAGCCCAACGGCATCAGTATTCAGGCAGTGCTCCAGGAAGCGATTGAAACGCTCACAGGCGAGAAAATCCAGCTCACCGGAGCAAGCCGGACCGATGCCGGCGTCCATGCGCTTGACCAGGCTGCAGTGTTTGATACGCACAGTGCGATACCGGCAGAGCGCTTCGCGCTGGCAATCAATCAGAAGCTGCCGGAGGATATTGCGGTGTTAAGCTCCCGTCAGGTATCTTTAGATTTCCATCCGCGCTATCAAAAGACATCCAAAACCTATGAATATAAAATATTGAACCGGCGCACCCCGCTCCCATGCCAGCGGCTATACAGCTATTTTTTTCCAAGACCGCTGGATGTTGAGGCGATGGCCCAGGCTGCGGCGCTTCTTTGCGGAACCCATGATTTTAAAAATTTTGCGTCCACAAAGACAACGGTGCGTGATACGGTGCGGACAATATATGCGCTGTCGGTTCAAAAAAAGGACGATATGATCACGCTGCGTATTACAGGCAATGGATTTTTATATAATATGGTGCGTATCATTGCCGGGGCTTTGATTTTTGTCGGAACCGGGCAGAGTACTCCGGAAAGCCTGCTAGATGCCCTTGAAAGCGACGTGCGCGTAGTACCCGGCCCCACGGCGCCGGCCTGCGGCCTGACGCTGACATCCATTTGCTATGATGAGGAGGAAATATGAGCGATAACCGTGCGCTTCCTGGACTTAAAGGCTGTACATTGTGTCCAAGGGGCTGTCAGGCAGATCGGACGCAGACCACGGGATTTTGCGGTATGAGCGATGAGGTGCAAATCACAAGGGCAGCATTGCATATGTGGGAAGAACCATGTATTTCCGGAACACACGGTTCCGGCACTGTGTTTTTTTCCGGATGTACGCTGCGCTGTGTGTTTTGCCAGAATTATCAAATATCAACGCAAAGAAAAGGGTACGCTGTGCCGGTGGAAAGGCTTTGCGATATTTTTTTAGAGCTTGAGCAGGCCGGCGCATTAAATATTAACCTGGTGACGCCGACGCATTTTGTGCCGCAGATCATCCGGGCATTGGACATGGCCCGGGGAAAGGGGCTGTCGCTTCCGGTGGTTTATAATACAAGCGGTTATGAAACCGTAGAAACGCTAAAGCTCCTGGAAGGCTATGTAGATATTTATCTGCCGGATTTTAAATATGCAGATCATGCGCTGTCTGCCCGATATTCCGGCGCGCCGGATTATTTTGAGCGGGCATCCGAAGCGCTGGGAGAGATGGTGCGTCAGGTACCGGAGGCGGTCTATGACGGTGAGATTATGAAAAAAGGCGTGATCGTCCGTCATCTCATGCTGCCGGGCTGCCTGATGGATTCCAAAAAAGTGGTGCGGTACTTATATGAGACATGGAAGGATCAGATATGCTTAAGCCTGATGAATCAGTATACACCAATGAAAGACATCGGAAAGGCTTATCCGGAGCTTGACCGGAGAGTGCGCAGAAGGTCTTATGAAAAGCTGATTGATTTCGCTCTGGAGCTTGGCGTTAAAAATGCGTTTATCCAGGAAGGGGAGACCGCTAAAGAAAGCTTTATCCCGGATTTTGACGGGGAGGGTGTTTATGGACAAGGAAAGTTATCTTAAAAAACTGAAAGAGAGTATCGATATTTTGTCCGATATTCTTGATACACAAAACTATGGGATGTGCCTGGTCGATGAGGCCGGCCGTATCGTTAAATGGAATTATGAGCGGCTCTTTGGAAAAAAGGAGGCGGATGTGCTGGGAAAGCCTGTGGAGTCGGTGATTGAAAATACCCGTCTGCATATCGTAGCCAAAACCGGAAAGAAGGAGCTGTTTTCGCTGCAGAAAATCGGCGAAAGCTATGTGATCGCCAACCGGATACCGATTATTTTTAACGGCGAATCTGTGGGAGCTGCGGGAACGATCATTTATAAGGATACAAAGGAGCTGGCAGAAGCCTGGCATTATGTGGAAAGGGCCCAGAACAATCTGAAAGCCTACAAAAGCGAGCTTGCAAAAATGTATCAGGCCCGTTATCATTTTGAAGATATAAAGACGATCCATCCGAAAATGGAGGAGCTTAAACATTTGTGCCAGGTCGTGTCGGCAACGCAGGCAACTGTCCTTTTGCAGGGCGAGAGCGGTACCGGCAAGGAATTGTTTGCCCAGGCCATCCATAATGCCAGCTTAGTCAGTCAGGAGCCATTTGTGAGTATTAACTGTGCCTCCATTCCAAAAGACCTGCTGGAATCCGAGCTGTTTGGATACGAAGGCGGCGCTTTCACCGGAGCCCGCCGGGAAGGAAAGATCGGCAAATTTGAGCTGGCCGGGAGAGGGACTTTGTTTTTAGATGAACTTGGAGCCATGCCGCTGGAAATGCAGGCCAAGCTTTTGCGCGTACTGGAAAATCAGGAATTTGAGCGGGTCGGCGGCAACAAAAAGATTGCCCTGAAAGCCCGGATCATTGCGGCAACGAATGAGCATCTTTCCAGGGCGGTGGCTGATGGGCGGTTCAGAAGCGATCTGTATTACCGGCTGAGTGTCGTCAGCGTGGAGCTGCCGCCGCTGAGGGAGCGGATGGAAGATTTGCCGGAGCTGTGCATGAGTCTCCTTTCTTTACTGCAAAAGAAATATAATATGGGAAAATTTCCGGCATCGATCAGCACGCAGGTATTGACCGTATTAAAGCGGCATGACTGGCCCGGCAATGTCCGTGAGTTAAGAAACGTTATGGAGCGGGCGGTTATTTTAAGTGAAGGTCATGAAATCCGGGTGTGTCATCTGCCGGAATATTTACAAAAGCTTTCAATGCATAATGTGGAAATGGATGCGGATGCTGAGGGTACAGGATTTGGGGAAACGATGGATAGCCGGCCGGCAGCAGAAGGCAGCTATTATTATCGTGAGATCGGCAGACTGGAACGTCAGATGATCGTCCGGGCGCTTAAAGAATGTCGGGGAAATCGCAGTGAAGCGGCAAAAAAGCTTGGCATCCACCGGTCTGTTATGTATAAAAAAATGAAGGACCTCAATATCCTGACATTGCCTGAAGGCACGCAGCCGCATGGCTGAGGATGCGCCTTCACCGGGCGAGCCTGTACCTTCATTTGCTGTACGCGGCTGTATGGCGGAAACACTACAAAGTTTGCGGTAAGTTGAGAAAATTTTCCTTGACACGCACGGGAGAATCCCATATAATAATTAATTGTGACGATATGCTTGTAAATATTGTAGTCCAAAGCCCCGGATACAGTATTTTAGCGGTCGTAAGCACAATTATAACAATCCAATAAGAGACTGAAAAGATAGAGATTACGCCAAAGAATGGATTTACCACAAGGAGGTTCTATAATGAAAAGTTATGTGGCAACCGCATCTTCGATCGAAAGAAAATGGTATGTAGTTGATGCTACCGGACATACATTAGGACGTTTAGCTTCCGAAGTTGCTAAAGTATTAAGAGGAAAGAACAAACCAACATTTACACCGAGCATGGATACCGGTGATTATGTGATCGTTATAAATGCAGAGAAGATTAAAGTAACTGGTAAGAAGCTTGACCAGAAGATTTACTATAATCATTCCGACTATGTTGGCGGTATGAGAGAGACCACCTTAAGAGAAAAGATGGACAAGAAGCCAGAAGATGTTATTTATCTTGCAGTTAAGGGTATGCTTCCAAAAGGACCTTTAGGCCGTCAGATGATCAAGAAGCTTCATGTATATGCCGGTGCAGAGCATGGCCATGACGCTCAGAAGCCTGAAGTACTTGAAATCAACTATTAATTGATCACACCCAGGTGATCACAGGCCATGCATATGGCTGTCCATAAAGTTTTAATAGAAGGAGAGAATAACCGTGGCAGCAGTAAAATATTACGGAACCGGAAGAAGAAAGAAAAGTATTGCCAGAGTATACCTGACACCAGGTACAGGTAACATTACCATTAATAAAAGAGACATCGATAACTATTTTGGTCTTGAGACACTGAAGGTTATCGTACGTCAGCCCCTTGAAGCAACAAGCACAACAGATAAATTTGACGTATTAGTAAACGTTCATGGCGGCGGCTTTACAGGCCAGGCTGGTGCAATCCGTCATGGTATTTCCAGAGCTTTATTAAAAGCAGATGCTGATTACAGACCGACATTAAAGAAGGCTGGTTTCTTAACCCGCGATCCTCGTATGAAGGAAAGAAAGAAATACGGTCTCAAAGCAGCCCGCCGCGCACCTCAGTTCAGCAAGCGTTAATCGACTGCTCAGACTATATCAAAATGGCTCAAAAACCCCGGAAAATCAAGGTTTTCCGGGGTTTTCCTGTATCTATGGCTTTGATTCTGTTTGGCTGATTTTCGCCGGATTTGACCCGTTTTGATCTCGTTTTTATGTGTTAATAATGGGGCAACCGGGCATTTTGAACCCCTTATGTGTTAATAAATGGGGCAACTGCGAACGAAAATCGGGCCGATTTTGAGGTTCTTTTCCCCTTCACTCATTGCCGTCTGATGGCAGAATTCTGTTTGCATTTTTGAGCAAGAAGCTGCTGATATAGTTTCGCTGGATTTGGCTGGATTTGACCGAATCTGATATAGTTTATCGGATTTGCACATTGGAAAATCAGGAACTGCTTCGGTATCCTGTAAGTGTAAGGAGGGGTGAACGATGATGAAGGATAAAAAACGCTATCTCTATCTGAATGATGAAGAAACCCGTCT